>NZ_JBHUAL010000016.1:0-73128 GCF_042789775.1 Kitasatospora sp. NPDC056800
GTTCCGACGGACGCCGGCACCGTCGTGTGCGCGGGTCCGTACGCGGTCCGCGAGTGGGTCCGTCCACGGCTTCGCAGGTGGGTCCGTACGCGGGTTCGTGCGTGGCGGGCGCCGGCGGGAGGGGACGGAACCCCCGTCCCACCAGCGCGTATTGACCGGGCCGCCGGTCGCTCCGAATAATCGGCGGGACCGGGCACGGCGGTACGCCGCGCCGCGGTACACCGCATCGGGGGAGCGACCGTGATCGAACAGCCTCAGCACACCGGACTCGCCGCACTCGCGGAGGAGTTCTTCGACGCCGAGAACACCCACAACCCGTTCGACGCGACCCTCAGCGGGGTCGAGGGCTACGCCCACCTGGTGCCCGACCCGTCCCGCGCGGCCGCGCACCGCCACCGCGAGGCCCTGCTGGGCTTCACCGCCCGGCTGGCCGCGATCCCGCTGGACTCGCTGGCCGGCGAGGACCGGATCACCCACCGGGTGCTCGCCCGGCTGCTCGCCAACGGCATCGGCCAGATCACCCACGGGCTGGCCGAGTTCAGCGTCTCGGCGACCATCGTCGCCCCGCAGAACGAGGCCTTCACCGCGCTCGCCATGACCTCGATCGACCAGGAGGGCGCCGACGCCTACCTGGAACGCCTCGCCGCGCTGCCCGACTACTTCGACGCCGTCCTGCGCCGCACCCTGGACGCCGCCGCCGAGGGCCGCCACCCGCTGCGCAGCGGGGTCGACGCCGCCGTCGCCCAGCTGGAGGCCCACCTGGCGACCGCCCCGGCCGAGGACAAGCTGCTGCGGCCGCTGGCCGGCCGCCCGGAGTCCGAGCGCGCCCTGGCGATCGTGCGCGACGCCGTCCGCCCCGCGGTGGCCCGCTTCCTGGCCGGGCTGGCCCAGCGGCTGGCACCGGGCGCCCGGCCGGACGACAAGGCCGGGGTCTGCCACGTGCCGGGCGGCGCCGAGGGCTACGCGGACGCCGTCGCCCGCTTCACCCGGCCCGGGCTCACCCCGGAGGAGGTGCACCGGATCGGTCTGGAGGCCGTCGCGGCGCTGCGCGAGGAGTTCGCCGAGCTGGGCGGCAAGGTGCTGGGCATCACCGACCCGGCCGCCGTGCTGACCGCGCTGCGCGAGGACCGCTCGCTGCGCTTCGGCAGCGCGACCGAGATCGTCGCCCTGGCGGACGGGGCGCTGGACCGGGCCCGCCGCGCCGCCCCGGACTGGTTCCGCCCGTACCCGATCGCCGACTGCGTGACCAGGGAGATCGACCCGATCGAGGCGGAGACCGCGCCGCTGGCCTACTACCAGCCGCCGGGCCCGGGCGGACTGCCCGGCACCCACTGGATCAACACGCTGCGCCCGGAGACCCGGTTCAGCTACGAGTACGAGGCGATCGCCTTCCACGAGAGCGTTCCCGGCCACCACCTCCAGCTCGCCGTCGCGCAGACCCTGCACCACCTGCCGCGGTTCCGGCGGAACCCGAGCGGCCAGCTGACCGCCCACGTCGAGGGCTGGGGCCTGTACACCGAGCGGCTCGCGGACGAGATGGGGCTGTACGGCTCGGAGCTGTCCCGGTTCGGGATGCTCTCGCTGGACGCGATGCGGGCGGTCCGGCTGGTGGTGGACACCGGGATGCACCACTACGGCTGGTCCCGGGAGCGGGCGAAGGCCTACATGCGGGCCAACACCGCGACCCCCGAGGCCAACGTCCGCAACGAGATCGACCGCTACATCGCCTGGCCGGGCCAGGCCACCGCCTACCTGATCGGCCGCCGGGAGATCGTGCGGCACCGCGAGCGGGCCGAGGCGGCGCTCGGCGCCCGGTTCGACGTCCGGGAGTTCCACCACCGGCTGATCGGGCACGGCAGCCTGCCGCTGGGGGTGCTGGAGGAGCTGGTGACGGACTGGATCGCGGAGCAGTAGGCCGGCGGTCCTCCGGCCGGGCTCAACGGCCCAGCACCGCACCGCCGTTGAGCCCGATCACCTGACCGGTCAGGTACCCGGCGGCCGGCGAGGCCAGGTAGGCGACCGCCTCGGCCACGTCGGCCGGGGTGCCCGCCCGGCCGACCAGGGTGTCGGCCACCTTCCGCGCGTGGAACTCCTCGCTCCAGCCCGCCCCGAAGATCTCGGTGGACTCGACGTACCCGGGCGCGAGCACGTTCACCGTGATCCCGTCGGGCCCCAACTGCCGCGCCAGGCCGAAGGCCCAGCCGTGCAGCGCGGCCTTGGCCGCGGCGTACGAGCCCGCCGAGTGCGGGCCCGCGCCGCCGCGCTGGGCCGCGGCCGAACTGATCACCACCAGCCGGCCGCCGGGCCGCCGCAGCGCGTCCTGGAGCGCGGTGGTCAGCAGCACGGCGGTGAGCAGATTGCCGTCCAGGTCCCGCCGCCAGGCGGCGGCCAGCGCGGCCAGACCGTCATCGGCGGGCGGGGTGACGATCGCGCCCGCGTTGTTCACCAGCACGTCCACCGGCCCGAGCCCGGCGATCCGGGCCGCCGCCGCCTCGACCGCCGCCGGGTCGGTCAGATCGGCCGCCACCGGCACGACGCGCCCCGGTCCGGCGGTCCGCTCGATCTCCTCCCGGGCCTGCTCCAGCACCGCCGCCCGGCGGCCGAGGACCACCACCCGGTGCCCGTCCCGGACCAGCCGCGCCGCGATCGCCCGGCCGATCCCGGTCCCGCCCCCGGACACCACCGCGAGCCGCTCCACCGTCGTCACTCCGCCCCCCTCGGGCTTCGGCCCGTACGCGCCGGGCGATGTTCGGCAGCCCCACGGTCACCTGGCGGTACCGGGGGCCTGGTCGTCCACGTCATGATCAGACCGCCGAGGGCCTTCGCCCCCCGGCCCCGGCGGACCGCTCCGGAGCCCGGCGCCGGCGGCGCGCTCGTCCGGACCGGTCAGACCACCGGCGGGACGACCGGCAGGTTGCGCTTGTGCTCGGTGCGGCGGTAGTGGCCGAGGACGGTGCGGAAGACCTCCTCGCTGACCGGCATGCCCTCCAGGAAGTCGTCCAGGGCGTCGTAGCTGACGCCGAGGGCGTCCTCGTCGGGGCGGCCGGGGGCGAGGTCCTCCAGGTCGGCGGTCGGGATCTTCTTGACCAGCTCGGCGGGCGCGCCCAGCGCCTCGGCGACCGCCCGCACCTGGCGCTTGGTGAGGCCGGACAGCGGCATCACGTCGGCCGCGCCGTCCCCGAACTTGGTGAAGAAGCCGACCGCGGCCTCGGCCGCGTGGTCGGTGCCGACGACCAGCCCGCCCTTGGCGCCCGCCGCCGCGTACTGGACCACCATCCGCTGGCGGGCCTTGACGTTGCCGCCGACGAAGTCCTCGTGGCCGTGGTCGCCGTAGGTCAGGCCGGCCGCCTTCAGGGCGGCGAGCGCGCCGTCGGTGGCGGGCTTGACGTCGACGGTCAGCACCTCGTCGGCGCGGATGAAGCCGAGCGCGAGCTGGGCGTCCGCCTCGTCCGCCTGGACGCCGTACGGCAGCCGCATGGCGGTGAAGGTCACCTGGTGCCCCTCGGCCCGCAGCCGCTCGACGGCGAGCTGGCACAGGCGCCCGGCGGTGGTGGAGTCGACGCCGCCGCTGATGCCGAGCACCAGGCTGCGCGCGCCGGTGGCCCGCACCTGGCCGACCAGGAACTCCACCCGCCGCTCGGCCTCCTTCGCGGGGTCCGGCACGGGGACGACCCCGAGGGCACGGGCGATCTCCCGCTGGACGTCGGCGGGCAGGGGCTCGGTCATTCCGACTCCTCGGGACGGTGGGTACGTGACGCGATCACGAGGATACGACCACCCACGACGCGGCCGTCACGGGCGGGGGGCCTCCCCCGGTTCCGCCTGCGCGTCCGTGTCCGCCGGTGCCGCCTGCGCACCCGCCTCCGCCGCTCCTTCGGGCCCGTCCGGCTTCCGCAGCGAGACCGGCCGCTCCGGCCTCGGCGCCGGGTGCGACAGGATGTCGAGCACCACCCGGCCGTCCACCGTCTCCTGGGCGACCAGCAGCGCCGCCAGCTCGTCCAGGTGGTGCCGGTGGTCGGTGAGCAGGGCGACGGCCCGCCGCTCGGCGCCGCGCAGCAGGCGGGCCACCGCCTCGTCCACCGCGCGCTGGGTCTGCTCGGAGTACGGGCGGCGCAGCAGGTCCTCGGGGTTGTCGCCGAGGTAGTGCGGGGTGCCGCTGGAGTAGCCGACCGGGCCGAGTTCCGGGGAGAGGCCGAACTCGCGGACCATCCGGGTGGCGACCGAGGTGGCGTTGGCGAGGTCGTTCGCGGCGCCCGTGGAGCCCTCGCCGAAGACCACCAGCTCCGCCGCCCGGCCGCCGAGCTGGACGGTGATCAGGTCGACCAGGTAGGCCTCGCTGTACAAGTGCCGTTCGGCCTCGGGCAGCTGCTCGGTGGCGCCCAGGGCGACGCCGGCCGGGAGGATCGTCACCTTGGCGACCGGGTCGGCGTGCTCGCACAGCGCGGCGACCAGCGCGTGTCCGGACTCGTGCACCGCGACGGCGTGCCGCTCGTCGGGCAGCAGCGCGTTGGAGGACTCCCGGCGGCCGAGCAGCACCCGGTCGCGGGCGGTGTCGAGGTCGTCGGCGGTGAGGGTGGCGCGGTCGGCGCGCACGGCGTTGATGGCGGCCTCGTTGACCAGGTTGGCGAGGTCGGCGCCGGAGAAGCCGGGGGTGCCGCGGGCGAGCCGCCCGAGGTCGACGTCCGGGGCCAGGGTCTTGCCGCGGGCGTGCACGGCGAGGATGGCGGCCCGCTCGGCCTGGTTGGGCAGCGGGACGGTGACCTGCCGGTCGAAGCGGCCGGGGCGCAGCAGGGCCGGGTCGAGGGCGTCCGGGCGGTTGGTGGCGGCGATGACGACGATGCCGGTGCTCTGGTCGAAGCCGTCCATCTCGGCGAGCAGCTGGTTCAGGGTCTGCTCGCGCTCGTCGTTGCCGCCGAGCCGGGTGCCGCCCGCCCGGCGGCCGCCGACGGCGTCGATCTCGTCGATGAAGATGATCGACGGCGCGCGCTTGCGGGCCTCGTCGAAGAGGTCGCGCACCCGGGAGGCGCCGACGCCGACGAACATCTCCACGAAGCCGGAGCCGGTCACCGAGAGGAAGGGCACCGAGGCCTCGCCGGCGACCGCCCGGGCGAGCAGGGTCTTGCCGGTGCCGGGCGGCCCGACCATGATCACCCCGCGCGGCCCCTTGGCCCCGGCGGCGGCGTACCGCTCCGGGCTGCGCAGGAAGTCGACCACCTCGCTGACCTCCTGCTTCACCCCCTCGTACCCCGCCACGTCGGCGAACCCGGTGTCCGGCCGCTCCGCCTCGATGATCTTGGCCCGGGACCGTCCGATGGCGCTCAGACCGCCGCCCAGCGAACGGGCGGCCATCCGGCCGGACCAGAGGAAGAGCCCGCCGAAGATCAGCAGCGGCAGGAACAGCAGCAGGGAGGACCAGATCGAGCCGCCGCCGCTGCTCCGGCTGCCGGTGACGGTCACGTGGTGGTCGGAGAGCGCGCTGCTGAGCTGGGAGGTGTCCAGGGCGGTCGGGATCTGGCTGCTGAAGTGGGTGCCGTCCTTGAGCGTGCCGCTCACCGCGCCGGTGTCGCTGACGTCCACGGTCTGCACCTGGCCGGCGTCGACCCGGTTCACGAAGTCGGTGTAGCCGTAGCGGGTGCCGGGCTTGCCGGGGTTGGAGAAGAGCACCAGCAGGAGCAGCGTCACCAGTACGGCGACGGGCAGCAGCCAGCGGCGCCACGAGGGCGGCGGGGGCTTGGCCGGGCCGCCGGGGCCGGGGCGCTGGTTCCGGCCCGGGCCGGGGCCCTGGCCCGGGCCCCGTGGTTGGCCCCAGCCCTGCCTCGGGCCGGGGTCGGGGCCGGAGCCCGGCGGGGTCGTGGGGTGACGGGCGGCGCGCAGCCGGATTCGTGCGATCATCCACGCTCACCGCCTCTCGGGGGGCCGGACAGCCTCCGTCCCTCCATGGTCGGACTCTCCGCGCCCGGACGGGAGCCTGAAGGGGGTGGCAGCGGTCCACTCGGGGGAGAACGACCCGCTCGGCGCCACGTGCCCGCAGCGCCGGATCGGGCTCGGGAGGCGGGAACGGGCGTCGGGCACGGCGTCGGACTCGGGAGGCGGACTCGGGCAGGCCGAAGGCCGGTCCGGTACGTGGGGTCGCGCCGTCGCGAACGGTTTGCGGAAGCCTGCCGGGCGCCTCCACCGCACCCGGCGGAGCCTTCGCCCGGCCGCTCCTTCGGCTGCCCCTCCGACCGCTCCTCCGGGCCGCGCTCAAGGATCATCGGGCCGTACGGAGTTGGCGATCGAGCCGCCCACCAGGACGATTCGCGACCTAGAGTAGCCGCATGGTCAACGAGGAACTGCCAGCGCCGCACAAGACGCCCGAGGCCGCCGTGGAACCCCGGGCCGGGGACAGCGACCGGGACGCGGTGGCCGAGCAGTTGCGGATCGCCGCCGGCGACGGCCGCATCGACCTCGGGGAACTGGAGGAGCGGCTCGACCGCACCTACGCCGCGCGGACGTACGGCGAACTCGACGTCCTGGTGGCCGACCTCGGCGGCCGGCTGGAGGCCCGGGAGGCGTCCGCGGCGGAGGAGGTCCTCACGCTCCGGCCCCGGATGAACAACATGGTGCAGAGCGGCCGCTGGTCCGTGCCCCGTCGGATCGTCGCGGAGACCAAGATCTCGCTGCTCACGGTCGACTTCACCGAGGCCGTGTGCCCCCACCGGGAGATCACGGTCGAGGCATCGACCGGCATGGGCCACATCCGGCTGATCGTCCCGCGGGGCTGGGGCGTACGGATCGACCCGTCGAGCACCAACACCGGAAACATCGTCAACAAGGCGGCCGAGCAGGCGGAGCCGGGCGCCCCGGTGCTGACCGTGATCGGCCACCCCCGGTCGGGGCCGATCAGGATCAAGCAGCGCCGCCGGGGCTGACGGGCCGCAGGCCGGGCCCGCGGCAGTCCTCCGTGCGGGCACGCCCGATGCGGGCTCGGCCCGGCCTCCGCCGGGGCGGGTCAGGAGAAGTCGAGCGCGTCCGTCCGGGTCCGCTTGAGCTCGAAGAACTTCGGGTACCCGGCCAGCAGCCGCACACCGTCGAAGACCCGTACGGCGTCCTCGCCGCGCGGGATGGCGCTCAGCACCGGACCGAAGAAGGCGACGCCGTCCACGTGGATGGTCGGCGTCCCGACCTCCTCGCCGACCGGGTCCATGCCCTCGTGGTGGCTCTTGCGCAGGGCCTCGTCGTACTCCGCGCTGTTCGCCGCCTCGGCCAGCTCCTCCGGCAGGCCCGCCGCCGCCAGCGCCTCCCGGATGACGGCGTCGTCGGCGGCCCGGTCCTGGTCGTGCAGCCGGGTGCCGAGCTCGGTGTACAGCTCGCGCAGCACCTGCGGGCCGTGCTGCTCGGCGGCGGCGATGCAGACCCGCACGGGGCCCCAGCCGGTGGTCATCAGGCGCTGGTAGCGCTCGGGCAGGTCGGTGCGGCCCTCGTTGAGGACGGACAGGCTCATCACCCGGAAGTTCAGGTCGAGTTCGCGCTGCTTCTCGACCTCCAGGATCCACCGGGAGGTTATCCAGGCGAAGGGGCAGACGGGGTCGAAGTAGAAGTCGACCTTGACGGTGTCGTTCCTGACGGTGTCGTCGCCGGCCCGGTGGCCGTTGCCGGGGTGCCGGTCGGGAAGCCGGGCGGCGAGCTGGTCGAGGTGGTGCTGGGCGGGCGCGGTGTTCGTCACGTCGTTGGTCACGCTGAGAAGACTAGTGACAGAGTGGCCCACTCTCCAGGGCCAATCGATGGCTGCTCCAGTGGGCCACTTTCACTCCCGGCCGTCCGTCCCCGCACGCCCTGCGCGCCCGGCACGGCCCGCACACCCTGCACGCACCGCACGCCCCGCCGACCGCTCAGCCGCAGGTCGTCCCGTCCGCCGGCACCGTCCCGTCCAGCAGGTAGGCGTCCACGGTCTGCTTCAGGCACGGGTTGCCGGTGTTGTAGCCGCCGTGCCCCTCGCCCTGCAGCGTGACGGTGACGCCGACGCCCGCGCCGAGCTGCTGCGCCATCGTACGGGCGCCCTCCACCGGGGTGGCCGGATCGCCGGTGGTGCCGACCACCAGGATCGGGGCGGCCCCCGGCGCCGACACCTCCGGGTGGGCGGCCTTGCCGGGGACGGGCCAACCAGTGCAGGCGGTCAGTCCCCAGGCCGTGTAGGACCCGAACACCGGGGAGGCGGCCTGGAACTGCGGCAACTGCTGCTGCACGTCCTGGTCCGAGTAGCGCTGCCTGGCGTCCACGCAACTGATCGCCCGGTTCGCGGCGTTCAGGTTGCTGTAGTGCCCCTGCGCGTCGCGCCCGTTCAGCGCGTCGGAGAGCTGGAGCAGCGTGTCGCCGGTCCCCTGGTCCATCGCCTGGGTGAGCCCGGCGGCCAGCACGGGCCAGGTCTCCTGGCTGTACAGGGCGCCCGCGATGCCGGTGATCGCCAGGCTCTCGGTGAGCTGCCGCCCCTGGGTGGTCGGCAGCGGCGACTGCGCCAGCTTCTGCACCAGGGCGGTGACCTTCGCGGTGCCCTCGTCGCCGCCCGCGCCGGTCGGGCAGGCGGCCCCGACCTGGGCGGCGCAGGCCTTCATGAAGTCGTCGAGGGCGAGTTGGAAGCCCTGGGCCTGGCCGAGCGCGGCCTGCTGCGGGTCCTTGGTGGGGTCGACCACCGAGTCCAGCACCATCCGGCCGACCTGCTGCGGGAACAAGTGCGCGTAGACGCCGCCGAGCTGGGTGCCGTAGCTGATGCCGAAGTAGGAGAGCTTCGGGTCGCCCAGCACCTGCCGCATCAGGTCCATGTCGCGCGCGGCGCTCTCGGTGTCCACGTACGGCAGCACCGCGCCGGAGTTGTGCTCGCAGGCGGCGACGAAGCGGGCGTTGCCGTCGTCCAGGGCCTTCACTGCGTCGGGGGTGTCGGGGGTGCTGTCGGCGGCGGTGGCGGCGTCCATCGCCCGGTCGTCCAGGCACGTCACCCCGTCGCTGGCGCCGACCCCGCGCGGGTCGAAACTCACCAGGTCGTAGCGGGAGTTGAGGGAGGAGTAGGTCGCGGCCAGGGCCGGCAGGGTGGCCACGCCGGAGGCGCCGGGGCCGCCGAAGTTGAACAGCAACGAGCCGATCCGGTGCTGCTCGTCCTTGGCCCGGCTGCGGATCAGCGCGAGACCGATCGTCGTGCCGTCCGGTTTGCCGTGGTCCAGCGGGGTCTTGAGGGTGGCGCACTGCCAGTCGGCGGCGGGCGCGGTGCCGTCGCCCTGGGCGCCGGTGGGGGCGGGGCAGGCGTGCCAGTCCAGCTGTTGGGCGGCCAGTCCGGTGGCGGTGCCGGTGGCTGCCGCCGCCCCAGTGGCCGGGGAGGTCGGGGAGGTCGGGGAGGTCGGCGCGGGCTCGGCGGCGGAGGAGCCGTCGCCCTGGCAGCCGATGGCCGCGGTGAGCAGCAGGACGGTCAGGCCGAGCGCTCCGGCGCCGCGGACGACGGTGTGCATGGGGCGGGTCCACCTCTCGGTCGGCCGGGCACCCCGGCGCGCGGTCTCGGGCCTGCCGGACACCCCGGCGCACGGCGGGAGGGCTCACGGCGGGGCGGCCGACGCCTGGCGGGCCTGCGTGCGCGCGGCACCCGGTTCGCCGACGCACCACAGACCCTAGGGGCCGGGGGCCGCCGATGCCCTGCGGAGACCCCCGGACGGGGGGCGTGCGCCGTACCGGCTGCCACCGGCCGAACGGGTGCCGGGCCGGTGGGCCGACGGGCTCCGGCTGACGGGCCGACGGGCTCGGACTGACGGGCTCGGCCCGGCCCAGCCCGGCTGCGGCGCCTCTCGGTGGCGGCGGGGCACGTCTCGCTCCGCTCCCGGGCCCTGTCGCCGCCCTGTCTCGACCCTGCCGATCGGCAGGGTCGAGACAGGAACGGCGCAGCAGGAACCTCCCGATCGGCACATGTGCGACGGACCGGCGGCACGCAAGGATGACGGCCATCGGAGCCCCGCCGATGGGGCCCGGGAAGGAGCCTCCCGTGACCGCCCTGACTCTGTCGTCCCTTTCCCCGCTGTTCCCGTTCCTGCCCTTCCTCTCCCTCTTCCTCTTCCTGCTGTTTCGCCGGCGCACCGCCTCAGTACAACGCCATGCCCGGGGTTCCCCGCACCGCGTACGCCGGCAGGCGCAGCCCGCCGAAGGCGTCCCGGGGCAGGCTCAGTCCGAAGCGCCGCTCGACGGCGCCGAGGGTGCGGCGGCGGGCGGCCCCGTCGGGCTCCCGCCCGGGGTCGCAGGAGGTCACGCCGTCGGCCTCCAGGACTCCGGCGGCGACGAGGTCCGGCACCAGCAGGTCCGGCTCCTGGCCCCAGCGCCAGCGCTCCTCGCCGAGGCCGAAGCCGCACAGCACGGCACCGTCCCGGGCGTAGTCCAGCAGAGCCGGCCGCCGCTCCGGCATCGGGCGGAAGTGCACCACCTCGGCTCCGTCGCGCGCTATCTCGGTGAGCAGCTCACCGCCGGTGGAGTCGCCGTACTCGATCGCGAACGACCAGCCGGCGCACGCGCCGACCCGGATCACGCCGTCGCCGTCGTCACCGGGGCGGTAGACGTCGATGTCCAGGTCCCGGATCTCGGTGTCACTGATCGGCTCGGTCGCGGTGGCCGGGTCGGCACCCATCCGGTGGGCGAGCTCCGCGGGCGTGATCCCCCGGGCGAAGACGACGCCGCCGACCTCACCGTCCGTGCCGGGCCCACCCATTGACGACCGGCTGGTGCCCGGTCGGCCGGTACTCGGCCGACCGATCTCCAGGAGCCACTGGATACCGTCGCCGTCCTGCCCCACTCCCCCGTGCGTGCCGTCGGTCATGCCGCCCTCCCCTCGCGCGCGGCCTGCGGTGACCGGGCGCGCCCGTGGGCACCCTAACCGACCCGGCCGACACCCGGCCGCCGGTCGCCGGATCGCCGCCCGAACCAGCCGCGCCCGGATCGCCAACCACCCCTGATCGATCGGAAGGAGACCGATCCGAAGCCGAACTCACCTGGCACCCTTCGCCGTTCACCCGAACCGGCGGCACACGCCCCACCCCGCCACTCACCGGGACGCGGCCGGTACCTTCTTGCCCACCGCCTCGAACAGCAGCTTCGCGGCCACCGTCGCCCCGTCGGTGCGGATGCCGCCGGCCACGGCCTCCGCCCGTACCCGGGTCTCGGGCGCCAGGGCCGTGGCGAGCGCGGCGGAGAGCGAGTCGACGGTCGGCGTGCGGTCGAGATGGGCCGCGCCGATGCCCAACTCGGCCACCCGGCCGGCCCAGTACGGCTGGTCGGCGATCCGGGGCACGACCACCTGGGGCACGCCCGCCATGGCCGCGGTCGTCGTGGTGCCCGCACCACCGTGGTGGACGACGGCGGCCACCCGGCGGAACAGGGCCTGCTGGTTCACCTCGCCGACGACGTGGCAGTCCTCGTGCTCGTCGACCGCGGCGAGCCCGGCCCAGCCGTGGGCCAGGAGCACCCGGCGTCCGTGCGCGCGGCCCGCTTCGACGGCCACCC
Source organism: Kitasatospora sp. NPDC056800 (assembly GCF_042789775.1). Taxonomy (NCBI): domain Bacteria; kingdom Bacillati; phylum Actinomycetota; class Actinomycetes; order Kitasatosporales; family Streptomycetaceae; genus Kitasatospora; species Kitasatospora sp. NPDC056800. Next base: position 11,506 of record NZ_JBHUAL010000016.1, read on the forward strand.
GCGCGATGTCCTCCGGGGCGTGCGCGGCCATGCTGCCGAAGCCGACGTACACGGGCGGTTCACCGGCGGCCAGGAACGCCTCCAGGTCGGCCGGGAGCGGTCGGTCGTCGGGCAGGATCCACGCGCCGGTCTGCACCACGTCGAGTTCCGTCCTGCCCTCCGACGGGCACAGCGTCGGGTCCGCCGCCAGCCACGGCCGTCCGGTGAGGACGTGGTCGCGGACGTTCTCCACCGGCGGCAGGCCGATCGCCGCCCGGTGGCTGTTGAGTGCCTCCCCGTACAGCGCGTTCACCCGCTGGGCGTCCTGCTCCCAGAGCTTCCGGTAGTCGGTCTCGTCGTCCGGGGACGGCGTGCCCGGCCGCCGGCCGGGCCGGGAGTGCCGCGAGGGCAGTCCGAGGATGTGGAAGCAGGCCAGCACGTAGGGCAGGCCGAGCTTCTCGGCGACGTCCCGCGCACCGGCCGGCATCAGGCCGGTCGCCAGCACCACGTCACAGCCCTCGGCCGCGGCGGTCAGCGTCTCGAACCGCACGGCGACCAGCTCACGGGCGAGCCGGAACGCGTCCTCCGCCGTCGGCGGCTTCGGGCCGGCCACCACCGACCGCACCGACGGACCGAGCGGCACCAGCGGCACCCCCGCCCGCCCCAGCACCGCCGCGAACTCCTCGTCCGGCGGCGCGCACACCCGCACCTCCGCACCGAACCCCCGCAGCGCCACCGCCAGCCCCGCCAGCGGCTCGACATCCCCGCGCGACCCCCAGGTCGTCATCAACACACGCATTTCACGACTCCCGTTTCCGCAGGTCATGGCCTTACGGCGGGGATTCTGCGCCATGCCGGGGGCCTTGCCGCAAGCCCGGGGGCACGGTATAGCTTGAAAGTGGCAAGGGGATTCACTCTCCTCGCCTTTTTCTTTGGCCGCCCGGTCCCACCCACTCCCCCGAACCGGCCACACCGGAGCAATCCCCACCCGGAACCCGCCGCCTACCACGCGCCGCTCACTCCGAACCACCACCACCGAGCAGCCCGCTGCGAGCCACCGCCCCCTACCGCGTGGCCGCATACCCCCCGTGGTGTCAACTCCGGAACACCCACCGCAGTCACCGTCACGAAGCACCCACTCCGGGCCCCGCCATCGGCCGCTTCCCCAGACCTCACACGCCCGGGCCGTCCGCACAGGGGCCACCTGCCCGGTCAGCCCATCCCAACACGCCTGTTCCAGACGGCCCCATACTCGACCCGCCCACCCAGGACCCCGCCCCCGGGACCCCGGAACTCACCCCAGCCACACACACCCAGCTCTTCCCCACTGGCGTGCCGAGGCGCCCGCAGCAGACCTCCTGACCAGGGCAGCCCACCTCAACATGCCTGTCCTGGACGAGCCTGCGTTCCTGGCGGCTCCTCAGCCGGGCCGCCCAGCCCCGGGCCCCGTCCCGGAGACGCCGGACCCCCGGCCGGTCGGTCGTCGCGCAAAACGGCGGCCCCGCGTACGACCCGCCGCCGCCACCGTGCCCACCGGCAGCACCAGGTCCACCCCGCCCGGCCCAGCCACAGAACCACCCACGCCCCAGCGCAGACCTCACTCGCCGCCAGCGACAAGCACCGAACCGACTGTCCGACCCACGACCAACCGCTCGGCCCAGGGCCAGCCACCACGGTCAGGTCACCCACCAACCCGGCCAGCCTGGCCACCGAGCCGGCGGAAACACCACCGCACCCCCACTCCCACCCGCCCGGCGGCGGGACAGCCAATCCATGGCCAGCAGCCCCAACTGGCGTCACCCCCGCCAACGACGCATCGGCACCGCATCCAGGACCACCACCACCTCGCCCACCGGCAGCGCAACGTCCGCCCCGGCGAGCGCGACCACAGAACCGCCCACGCCCCGGCGCGAACCTCACTCGCCGCGAGCGACAGCACCGAACCGACTGCCCCCAACCGCCCGGCTCAGGGCCGACCGCAAACAGGGCAGCCCCGGCCCCCGAGCCGGCGGAATCACCACCCAACCCGCCCCGCGGCAGCGCAGCCGGGCCACGACCAGCAGCCCCGACCGGCGTCACACCCACCAACGGCGCATCAGCACGGCGTGCTGAACCACCACCGCCGTCACCATGCCCACCCGCAGCGCGAGGTCCACCCTGGCCGGTCGGCCAACCGACGCGGAAACAGCGGCCCGGCGTACAGATCCGCCATCACCACGCCTACTGGAAGCGCGAGGTCTCCCCCGCCCGGCCCAGCCGCAGAACCGCCCACGCCCCAGCGCGAACCTCACTCGCCGCCCGCGACAGGCACCGAATCGGCTGCCCGCCCCACGACCAACCGCCCGGCCCACAGCTGGCCGCCACGGGCAGGTCACCCACTAACCCGGCCAGCCCGGGCGCCCGGCCGCCCGGGCGGTGGAAGCACGCCCACCCGCCCTGCGGCGCGCACGCGGCCGGACCGGCGTCACCCCCGCCGGCGAGGCATCAGCACGGCGTACAGGACCGCCGCCACCACCATGCCGACCGGCAGCGCGACGTCCGCCCCGGCCAGGGCGGCCAGTGGGCCGGTGTAGAGGGTGTCCACGCCGAGGGCTGCGGCTGTGACGCCGCCCGTGAGGGCGATGGCGCCGGCGGGGTTGACGCCGGCGCGGTACCAGAAGGGGCTGCCGGGGCGTTCGTCGCCGAGGGCGCGGCCGTCGTAGCGGTTGCGGCGGAGCAGGATGTCGGTGGCGTAGACGGCGGTGCTGGGGCCGAGGAGGACGACGGTCAGCTGGAGCACGTTGCTGACGGTGTCGAGGAAGTTGGAGACCAGGAGGGCGTACAGCGTGAGCGAGACGGCGACCGCGCCGTCGAGCAGCACGCTGCGGGTGCGGCGGATGCGGATGCCGACGGCCTGGAGGGCGAGGCCCGCGCTGTAGGCGGTGAGGGCGTTGACCGCGATGGTGCCGACCACCAGGGAGAGCAGGAAGACCGGGTTGAACCAGCCGGGCAGGATCTGCCGGAGGGCGGCCTGCGGGTCGGTCATGTCGACGGCGGTGGCGCCGAGCACGCCGAGGCCGCCGACCACCACGCTGGGCAGGAAGCCGCCGAGGGCGGTCCAGCCGAGGACGGCGCGCGGGGCGGTGGTCGCGGGCAGGTAGCGGGAGAAGTCCGCACTGGTGGTGTAGGAGAGCGGGCCGGAGGCGATCAGGGTGACGCCGGCCAGGACGGCCGCCCAGAGTCGGCCGCCGGTGAGGGGTTCGGGCTGGGTCCAGCCGGGGTCGGCGTGGGTGACGATCGCGTAGCCGACCACGGCGAAGGCGGCGGTGAGGGCGAGGGTGATCGGCAGGTAGAGCCGGACGATCAGGGCGTGCCCGTAGACGCTGATGGTGAGGGTGAGTACGACGATCACGATCACGATGGCGATCTTGATCGGGGTGGTCGGGGTGATCCCCGCCTCCCCGGCGAGCGAGAAGGCGGCGACGGCGGCCGCGGCCAGGTTCAGCGCGAAGTAGCAGACGGAGATCATCCAGCCGGTGACCGCGTTGTTCACCCGGTTGCCCCGGATGCCGTACATGGCGCGGGTGATCACCTCGCTGGGCGCGCCGGCGGCCGGTCCGGAGACCGCGAGCAGGCCGGTGCCCAGCCAGAACAGGTTGCCGAGGACGACCACGGCGAAGGCCTGCCAGAGGCCGAGGCCGCTCAGGACCAGGGCGCCGCCGACCACCAGGTTGAGGTAGTTGACGCTGGCGGCCGCCCAGACGGGGAAGAGTTCGCGGGCGCGACCGCGCCGCTCGGTCTCGGGGATGTGGTCGATGCCGTGGACCTCGACCCGGCCGCCCGGTTCCCGCTGGGGCGGGGCGGCGGGGTGCGCCGGGTGGTCCGGGTGGTCCGGCGAGGTGTGGGGGTGGTCCGGGAGCGTGGACGTCATGCGGGGGCCCTCCGTGGGGGTGTCGTGCCCACCTGCTTGCTTATTGGTCGCACACTCAATAGCATCCGCCCCATGACGTCAAGCGTTCAGCGCAAAAGGGTTCGCAAGTCCCCCGAGGACCGCCGGGCGGAGATCGTCGGCGCCGCGGCCGAGGTCGCCCTCACCGAGGGCCTGGAGTGCATCACCCTGCGCCGGATCGCCGACCAACTGGACGTCCGCCCCGGCCTGATCAGCCACTACTTCCCCGCCGTGGAGGACCTCGTCGCCGAGGCCTTCGGCAGCGCCGCCACCGCCGAACTGGAGGCGCTGCTGCCCGCCGACCCGCGGGACGGGTCCCCGTTGCGGCACCTGGCCCGCTTCTTCGCCCGCACCACCGGCCCGTCCTACGACGACGTGAGCCGGCTCTGGCTCAACGCCCGCCACCTCAGCCGCTACCGCCCCGTCCTGCGCGACCGCGTGCTCGACCAGGAGGCGGACTGGCGCGGCCGGCTCGGCGACGTCATCGCCGCCGGGGTCGAGCAGGGCGAATTCCGCACCGCGGACCCGGTGTTGACGGCCGTCCACATCCTCGTCGTGATCGACGGCCTGGCCGTCCACGCCAACACCGGCCTGCGCAAGGACCCGTACGCCGCCACCCGGCTCGCCGCCGCCACCGCCGAACGCGAACTGGGCCTGGCCGACGGCACGCTGGCCTCTGCGGACCCGGCGGACGCACCCGAGACCCCCGCCCCCGAGCAGCCCTGACCACCACCCCAGCCCCCTCAGCTCCCTCAACCCCCTCAAGCCCCGCAGACACCACGCCCCCACCCCGAAGCACCACTGGAGTCGAAGTGCGCACCTCCCTGGTCCTCCTCTCCGCCCGTCTGCTCGACCCCGCCTCCGGCGGCTTCCTCCCGCAGACCGCCCTCGCCGTCGTGGACGGCCGGATCGCCGCCCTCGGCGACGACCGCACCGTCCGCGAACTCGCCGACCCCGCGACCACGGTGATCGACCTCAAGGGCGCCGTGGTCACCCCCGGCCTGGTGGACGGCCACCTGCACCCGGTCACCGGCGCCGAGCTCACCCAGGGCCTGGACCTCTCCGGCTGCACCGACCTGGCCGGCGTCCGCGCCGCCCTCGCCGCCGAGGCCGGACGCCTCGCCCCCGGCGCCTGGCTGCACGCCTGGGGCCTGGACCCGAACGTCTTCGGTGACCGCCCGGTGGAGTCCGCCACCCTCGCGCCCGTCCTGGACGGCGTTCCGGCGCTGCTCCAGCTCTTCGACGCCCACTCCATGCTCGCCAGCCCGCGCGCCCTGGAGCTGGCCGGCGTGGACGGTCCCCGCCGCTTCGACCAGGCCGCCGAGGTGGTCTGCGACGCCGAGGGCCGCCCCACCGGCCTGCTGCTGGAGGACGCCGCCTGCGAGCTGGTCGAGCGCGCCGCCCCGCAGCCGACCCGCGCCGAGCGCCGCGACCGCCTGGCCGCCGCGCTGCGCGCCATGGCCGCCGCCGGCCTCACCGGCGGCCACGCGATGGACGCCAACGGCGACAGCCTCGACCTCTACACCGAGCTGGACGAGGCCGGCGAGTTGCCGCTGCGGCTGCGCGTGGCCCCCTGGTGCCAGCCCGGTGTGGACGCGGACGGGCTGCGGGCGCTGATCGGGCAGCAGGGCCGGGGCGGTCGGCTCTGGCGGGTGGACGGCGTGAAGCTGTTCATGGACGGCACGATCGACAACGGCACGGCCTGGCTGGAGCGCCCGGACTGCCACGGCGAGTCCACCCACGCCTTCTGGCCGGATCCGGCGCACTACACCCGCGTCGTCCGGGAGCTGCACCAGGCCGGGGTGCCGACCGCCACCCACGCGATCGGCGACGCCGCCGTACGGCACGCCCTGGACTCGATCGGAGCGGCGGCGGACGGGGGGACGACGCACGGGGCGTCCCCCGTCCGCCACCGGATCGAGCACATCGAGACCGTTCCGGACGCGGTGGTCCGGCGCTTCGCCGAGCTGGGCGTGGTCGCGTCCATGCAGCCCACCCACTGCTGCGACTTCACCCGGGCCGACCACACCGACAACTGGTCCCGCCGCCTCGGCGAGGAGCGGGCCGACCGCGCGTGGCGCTGCCGGGACCTCTGGGACGCGGGCGCCACGGTCGTCCTCGGTTCGGACTGGCCGATCGCCCCCTACCCGCCGCTGGGCGTCATGGCGGGCGCCCGCCACCGCCGCCCCACCCGCGACCTGAGCCAGGCCCCGCACAACCCCGGCCAGGCGCTCACCGCCCTGGAGGCCCTGCTGGCGATGACCGCCAACGCCGCCCACGCGGCCGGCGAGGAGCAGCTGGCGGGCCGGATCACCGTCGGCCACCGCGCGGACCTCACCGTGTTCGCCGCCGACCCGCTCACCACCCCGGCCACCGAACTGGCGGACCTCCCCGTCCTGTTGACCGTCCTGGACGGCCGACCGACCCACCGCTCCGCCACGCTCTGAACCCTCACCCGGTACCGGCCCCGGCACACCCCCGCGCACGGGTGTGCCGGGGCCGCCCGGGGGTTATCCCCCTGGTCGATCCGGCGGCACTCCTCAGCGCGCCGAAGCCCCCCGGTGATCGACTATTCATTGACCGGCACGTTCGCCGGCGAACCACTCGAACCACCGTGGCCGTTCCGACGGGTTGACGGTTCGACGAATTTGAGGAGCCCCCGAAGTGACCGTACGCAGCGAGAAGCACGGCAAGCCCATCGGTCGACGCGCCCTGCTGGCCGCCACGGCGGCCGTCGCGACCACCGCCCTGCTCGCCCCGGCGGCACACGCGGACCAGCCCGGCACCGACAAGATGACGAACAGTCAGATATCCACCGTGGTCCGCGAACTGAACGGTCTCGCCCACCCGTTGCGGTCCACCGAGCCCGGGGGCCGGACCACCGACCTGCGTCCGCTGGGCGCGATGATCGGCGACGCCAAGGTGGTGGGGCTCGGCGAGGCCACGCACGGCGCCCACGAGTTCTTCACCATGAAGCAGCGGGTCCTGCGCTACCTGGTCGAGGAGAAGGGCTTCACCGCCTTCGCCCTGGAGACGAGTTGGTCCTCCGGTCTGCGGATCGACGACTACGTGCAGGGCCTCACCGGCGGCGACGCCCGGCAGCTGGTCAAGGAGACGATGGGCAAGTCCCCGTGGGAGCGCCAGGAGTTCGCCGACCTGATCGACTGGATGCGCGACCACAACCGCGAACACCCGCAGCACCCGGTCCACTTCGTCGGCGACGACCTGGACTTCCCCGCCATCGGCGACCAGCTCTTCGACCGGGTGACCTCCTACGTCCGCGAGGCCGCCCCCGCGTCGCTGCCGCGCCTGGAGCAGCTGTACGCCGGGCTGCGCCCGTTCGACGACGCCATCGGCTACATCACCACGCGCCCGCTCGCCGAGCGGCGGCAGAACGCCGCCGTGGCGCAGCAGACCCTGGAGCTGGTCACCGCGGCCAGGGGCGAGGGCGGCGAGGCGTACGACTGGGCGGTGCAGAACGCCCGGAGCATTGCCCAGACCTTCACCTTCACCGCCATGAACCTCGAGGACAACAGCGAGGTGGCCGCGATGCAGAACCTCCGCGACCGCGCCATGACCGACAACACCCTCTGGTGGCAGCGCCGCACCGGCGGGAAGGTGCTGCTGTCCGCGCACAACGGCCACGTCGGCTACCAGAGCAGCGACCCCGAGCTCTACCCCAAGACCCAGGGCTCGTACCTGCGCGACGCCCTCGGCGCGGACTACCTCGCCGTCGGCTTCACCTTCGACCGCGGCTCCTTCCTCACCAAGGACGACCCGTTCGCCGCCGCCTGGAAGCCGGTCACCGTTCCGCCGGCCACCGCGGACATGAACGAGTACCCCCTCGACCGGGTCCGCTACCGCGACTACTACGTCGACCTGCGCTCCGCCCCGCCGGCCACCCGGTCCTGGCTGAACACCGCCCGCCCGACCTACGACGCCGGGACGGAGTTCCGCAGCGACCCGCTGCCGCGCCTCGCGATCGGCACCGCCTACGACGCGCTGGTCCACCTCCACGAGACCAGCGCGGCCCGCACCCTCTGAGCATCGTCGCCGGAGCGCCTCTCCGTCGGCACGGGCCGCACAACGCGCGGCCGCACGGTCGACGGGGAGGCGCCCGCCGACCGCACCACCGACGGGGAGGCCCTCGCCGGCCGCCGGCCGCCGGACGCCCGTCAGCCCGTGAACCGCCCGTCCCGCGCCACCACCCGGCCCGCGCGGACCACCAGTTCACGCGCCGGCAGGTCGATCACCACCTGCGGCAGGCACTCGCCCGTCACCAGCATGAAGTCGGCGGGCGAGCCCGGCTCCAGGGTCACGGCCGGCAGGTCCAGCAGTTCGGCGCCGCCGTCGGCCGCCAGGGCGAAGCAGTCGGCCAGCTGCTCGTCGGTGCGGGCGTCGGTGGTCCAGCCGAGCAGGTGCGCGCGGTGCAGCGGGTCGGCGTTGCCGTACGGGCTCCACGAGTCGCGCACGCCGTCCGAGCCGAGCCCGACCCGCACCCCGTGCGCCCGCAGCTCGCGGAACGGCAGCACCTGGTGGGCCGAGGGCGCCACGGTGGTGAGGCCGACGCCGGACTCGGCCAGCTCGGCGGCGAGGTCGGCGAGCTGGGCGCCCGCCAGCTCCGGGACGCAGAAGGCGTGGCTGACGACCACCCGCCCGGCCAGTCCGGCCGCCCTGGTCCGCGCGGCGATCTCGCGCAGCGGGCCGAGGCCGCGCTCGCCCCGGTCGTGCAGGTGGATGTCGAGGCGCAGTCCGTGCTGTTCGGCCAGGCCGAACAGCAGCTCCAGCTGGGCGGGCCCCTCGCCGTCCGGGCCCTCGGCCGGGACGGCGTCGAAGCCGGCCGGGTCGATGCCGCCGATGGCGTCGACCAGCCCGCTGGCCGCCGCCTCCGCGAGCAGCGCGCCCGCGCCGGGCGTCCGCCGGACCCCGTGCTGCGGGAAGGCCACCAGCTGGACGTCCAGCGCGCCGGCCAGCCGCTCGCGCGCCTCGGCGAGCCCGGTCACCCCGGCCAGCCCGTACGCGGGCGCCACGTCCACGTGGGCCCGCACGGCGCGGGTGCCGCGCGTCACGGCGTGGCTCAGCAGCCGGTGGGCCCGCTCGGCGAGCGGGGTGCGCTGGTGCCGGTGGAGGTCGACGTCGCCCTGCACGTACTCGGGCAGCGAGCCGGCCGGGCGCCGGCTGTACCAGGGCTCGCCCCAGGCCGTCTTGTCCGGGTGGATGTGCGCGTCCACCAGGGTGGGCAGCGCGATCCGGCCGCCGCCCTCGACCACCTCCGGCACCGCCCCGTCCGGCACCCGCTCGGCCAGCAGGCCGTCCACGACGATCAGGTCGACGGCCCGGGCGGCACCGTACGGGCGAACGTCCCGGAAGACGGTGACGGAAGGCGTGGTCATGGGCTGCTCTCTCTCGCTCTGGTTCCGCGGCTCGCTCTGGTTCCCCGGCTCGCTCTGAATCCCCGGGTGGTCCTGCCCCCTGGACGGAATGTGCCCGACAGGCAAAACGTCCTACCTTTCATTCAACAGTCTGTTTATCATCTCCGGGTCCCCGTCCCTCGTCCGGAGTAGCTCACGCATGTCCACACCACCGCCCGCCGCCACGCCCGGACGGCACCCGCTGCACGCCCTGCGGGCCACCGTCTTCGCCATCGGCGCCCTGCTCCTGCTGGTCGGGGTGGGAGTACTGCTCGACCAGCCACTGCTGATCCCGCCCCTGGCCGCCAGCGCCGCCCTGGTGCACGGCGCGCCCGGGCTGCCGATCTCGCAGCCGCGCAACCTGGTCGGCGGGCACCTGATGTCGGCCCTGATCGGCTTCGCCACCCTCGCCGTCACCGGCAGCACCACCTGGGGTGCGGCCGTCGCCGCCGGGCTCTCGCTCGGCGCGATGATGCTCACCCACCTCTCGCACTCCCCGGCCGCGGCCACCGCCGTGATCGTGGTCCTGCAGGCGCCGCATCCCGTGCCCTTCCTCCCGCTGCTCGTCCTGGCCACCGGGCTGCTGGTCGTGATCGGCCTGCTGCCCGGCCGGATCGGCGGGCACCCGGTCCGCTACCCCGTGTCCTGGTGACGGCCGCGCCGTACTGACCGGCTCTCCACTCTCCCGCCGAACGCCGACGGCCGGGTCATCCGATCGGATGACCCGGCCGTCATCCGTTCCACCCGGCACGGACACCCGCTCCACCCGCGCCGCGGCGAGCGCCCCCTGCACGACGCACCCCGAGCACCGGCGCGCCGCCCCTCCGTCGTACATCACCGCTCTTGTAGAGAACTGCTCTCGAACAGATGCGGGTCGACACCCGCCCGCCGCTCCCGCCACAGCGTCCGGAACGCCGGCGGGGTCAGCGGGCGGGTTGCCGCCCTAGGCCCTGGTCCGATGATCGATCCCCCGCAACACCCAAGTCAATCCGCCGATTTACTGGGACCCCTCCAAGCGATACCTTGGGTCTCCGTGACCATTGACGACCTCCGCGTCTTCGCCGCGGTCTGCCGGGCCGGCTCGCTCAGCGCCGTCGCCCGCGAGCTGAACTGCACCCAGTCCGCCGTCAGCCAGCACGTGAAGCGGCTCGAACGGGAGGTCGGCCTCGCCCTGATCGAGCGCCACCCGCGCGGAGTCGTCCCCACCACGGCGGGCAGCCTGCTGCGCACGGCGGTCGCCACCGGCCTCGGCGGCATCGACCACGCGCTGCACCGGATCGCCGAACTCTCGCGCGGCGAGGGCGGATCCGTCCGGATCACCACCGGGGCCACCAGCATCCGGCACTTCATGTCCGCGGCCGTGGTGGACTTCCGACGGCGCTTCCCCCGGGTCAGCCTGGAGTTCCAGACCGAAGTCTCCAGCCGCAGCTGCCTGGAGTCTCTCAACGCCGGCCGGGTCGACCTCGCCTGGATCACCCTCGGCGCCCCGGCCCGGGGCATCGACCAGCAACCGGTGGTCGACCTGCCCTGGGTGCTCGCCGTCACGGCGGGCGACCCGCTCGCCGCCCGGGACCGGATCGCGCCCGCCGACCTCCAGGACGCCCGGCTGATCGGACTCCCGCAGAACTCCGTCTCCCGCTCCCAGGTCGAGTCCTGGCTGGGGAAGTCGGGCATCCGGCCGGTCTTCGACACCAGCGTCGCGGACTGGGACACCGCGATCCTGCTCGCCGAACTCGGCCTCGGCCACGCCGTCGTCCCGGCCCTCCCGCAGTGGCAGGGCCCCGGCCACCCCGGCCTGCGGCTGCTCCCGCTGCCCGACCTGCCCGCCCTCACCGCCGGGTGGGCCGTCCGGGACTGGGAGAACCTCGGCCCGCTCGCCCGCGCCTTCGCCGACACCGTCGCCGCCCACTGCGGCCGCGAAGCCCCGCCGGCCGTCGATCCGGAGACGGCCTGACCCCGTCGTGCCCCGCCCCCGCCCGTTACCCGGAGCTCGCCGTCCGCAGCGGGGCGAAGTCCTCCGGCAGGCCGCGCACCCGGCCCCCGCCCGCACGGCGAGCGCCACCTCGAAACTCAACTGCCTTGGCAGCTCCCGCCGGCGGAGCAGACCGTGCCACCGCCCCGCACCCCGACCGTCACCGACCGTAGAAGGCGTGACCGCGCCCGATCTCCTCGAAACCCCGGCGGCCGTACCACTCACGCGGCCAGTCCACCGCGTCCGCGAGCAGGAACAGCTGCGGGACACCGGCCTCGGCCGCCAGCGCCAGGCCGGTCGCCAGCAGGGTGTCGCCGTGCCCCGCACCGCGGTACCGCGAACCGGTCACCAGGTCCTCCAACTGGCCCAGTCCGACGGCCGGTTCGAGATAGAGGTCGCTCCAGGCCGCGACCTCGCCGGCCGGCGTCCGAGCGGCCAGGAAGTGCACCCGCTCGGCACCGCGCAGCCGGGCGGAACGGCGGTCGGTGAGCTGCCGGGCGAGCTCCTCGCCCTCGATCCACTCCCGCTGCTGGCGCAGCACCGCCGCCCGCACTTCGGCCAACTCGACGGGGAGTGCGGCCGGTTCGGGCCGCCGGCAGCCGAGCGTCGACCGGGCCAGGACCACCACGCTCTCCCGCTCCCACCCCGCCGCCGCCAGCACCGGGGCGGCCCGCTCACCCGACTCCGGGTCCAGCACCGTGACGCGGTACCGGTGGCGGCGCCCCAACCACCGGGCGGCCAACTCGGGCAGCACCGCCGGGTCGGTGCCCGGACCCTCGACGATCAGCTGGCTGTGCTCCTCCGATTGACCGAACGCCGCGTCCCGGACGGCGAACACCCCGGGGAACTCCGGCAGTTCGACGGTCTCCGCCGCCTGGCGGCGGGCGAAGGCGGCGCGGAAGGCGGTCACACGGGCGAGTAGATCCGACATCCCGCCATGATCAGCCCCCGGTCGCCCGCCGACAACAACTTTCCGGTACCGCCTCAGGATTCCGCACCGGAGGACGAGCTGCCACCGGAGGACGAGCGGTCCAGGAAACGCCGGATCCCGTCCCGTACACCGACCGTCGGCACGGTCGCCGCGAAGGCCGCCGCCTCCACCGCGAGCCCCTCGTCGATCGGCAGGTTGATGCCCCGGGTCACCGCCCGCAGGCAGGCGGCCACGGCGGTCGGCGCGTGCCGGATGATCCGCTCGGCCAGATCCCGTGCGGTGTCCAGCAGTTCGTCCGCCGGGACGACCGAGTTGACCAGGCCGATCTCGGCGGCGCGGGCGGCCGGGACAGGGTCACCGGTGAGGATCATCTCCAGGCCGCGCTTGCGGCCCACGTGCCGGGGCAGCCGCTGCGAGCCGCCGAAGGGCGGCGGGAAGCCGAGCGAGATCTCGGGCTTCGCGAAGGTCGCGTGCTCGGCCGCGACGGCCAGCGGGGCGGCCTCGGTGATCTCGCAACCACCGCCGAAGGCAAGGCCGTTGACGGCCACGATGACCGGCTTGGGGAACTCCTCGATCCGCCGGGTGAGGGTGTGCCCGCGCCGGACGAACTCGCGCAGCGCCCGCTCGGGCCCGCCCGCGATGCTGGCCGCCAGCGACGGGATGTCGGCACCCGCGCTGAACGCCCGCCCGCCGGCGCCGGTGAGGATCACGGCGCGGACGGTGTCGTCGGCGTCGATCCGGTCGAGCTCGGCGAGCAGCGCGTCGATCGTCGGGTAGTCGAGGGCGTTGAGCTTCTTCTCCCGGTCGATGGTGAGGGTGACGACGTGCCGGTCCCGCTCGCTGCGGATGGTCATGGGCGCGTGCTCCGTTCCTGGCCTCGCTGCTGGATGTGACGAGGCTAGGAACACCGGCCCAGGACAATCCACTTATTGTCCTGGATACACTCCGGTACGCACCCGTCCACGCCTGTGCACGCCCGTGCCCGGACCGTCCACTCCCCGGAAGGGCAGGTGACCCGTGCGACCGCCCTCCTACAAGGCCATCGTCGACGAGTACGCGACCGCCATCCGCTCCGGCGCGCTCCCGGCCGGCACCCGGCTGCCGACCCACCGCACCCTCGCCCGCGAGCGGCGGATCGCCCTCGCCACCGCCACCCGGGTGTACGCCGAACTCGCCGCCGCCGGGCTGGTGGTGGGCGAGCAGGGCCGCGGCACCTTCGTCCGGCTGCGCTCCGGCTACGACGGCCTCGAACCCTCCCGCGCGCTCCCCGTGCCCCGGGTGGCCGACCTCTCCTTCAACCAGCCGCTCTCCCCCGGGCAGGGCGACCAGCTGCGGCAGGCCCTGCGCGCGCTCGCCTCCTCGGGCGACGCCGAGGCCCTGCTGCGCCAGCACCCGCCGGGCGGCCACCGGCACGACCGGGCCGCGGTGGCCACCCACCTGCTGGACCGCGGGATCGACACCGCACCCGAGAACGTCCTGCTCACCAGCGGGGCGCAACAGGCCCTGGACTGCGTCCTGCGCACGCTCACCCGCCCCGGGGACGTCCTCGCCGTGGACGCGCTCGGCTACCCGGGCATCAAACTGCTCGCCGCCGCCCACGGACTGGACCTGGCGCCCGTCCCGGTCACCGCCGACGGCCCGGACCTCGACGCACTCGACCGGCTCTGCCGCACCCGGCCGGTACGGGCGGTGTACACCCAGCCGACCGTCCACAACCCGCTCGGCTGGGTGCTCGCCCCGGCACAGCGCGAACGCCTCGTCCGGCTCGCCGCCGACCACGGCTTCACCCTCATCGAGGACGGCACCTACGCCTTCCTGGAGGCCGCCCCGCCCCCGCCCCTGCACGCCCTCGCCCCCGAACACACCTGCTACCTGGCCGGCCTCTCCAAGAGCGTGGCACCGGGCCTGCGGTTCGGCTTCGCCGTCCTGCCCGACCACCTGCTCCGGGCCGCCACCACCAGCCTGCGCGCGGCGGCCTGGGGCGCCCCCGGCCTGATCACCGCCCTCGCCACCGGCTGGCTCACCGACGGCACGGTCGCCCGGCTGGAACAGGAACGCCGCACCGACGCCGCCGCCCGCCAGTCCATCGCCCGCACCGCCCTGACCGGCCTGACCACCACCGCCCACCCCACCTCCTACATCCTCTGGCTCACCCTCGAACCCCACCAGCGCCCCGACCACGCAGCCGCCGCCCTGGCCGCCGAAGGCATCCTGATCTCCACCGCCGACGCCTTCGCCACCACCCCCCACCACCCCAACGCCCTCCGCCTCGCCCTCGCCACACCCCCACTCCCCACCCTCCCCACCGTCCTCACCCACCTCCGCACCACCCTCGAAGCCATCGCCCCCTGACCCCCCCCCACCACCAAAAGCCGACGGCCCCGACTTCCCACTCCGCCACCACAACCCGGCCATACCGAGCGCCGACAGCACATCAGGCCCCACCCGACCCGCTCTCACCACAACCGCACCAGAAGTCGGCCATGCCGACTTCCCACGCCACCCCGCCCACAAGGACCCGCCCCATCCCCACCTGACAAGCCCCACTTGATCCCCCACGCCCGCACGTACGTCTACGGGTCCGATTTCCCACTCCGCCACCACCAGCCAGCCGTGGCGGTCTCCGAGGGCTGCCGCCACAGCTACACAGACCGGAGAAACACGGCATTCGCTGGCAGGGGACACACTCACCGGTCACACCGGCACTCAGCCCCGTCGACTTCCGACGCCAGCACCTGCACCGGGCCGAGGCGCTAACGCCCCAGTGGCAACCCGCCAGGAGTCGGCCTGGTCGACTTCCTACTCCGCCGCAACGGGCCGTCGCCTGCCCAGGGCGAGCGCCAGAAGAGCAAGCCACGACAAAGCAGCCGCAGGAGCGGTGCACCACACCCCTTGCCGACGCCAGAAGTCGGCCGGGCCGACTTTCCACACCACCACCCACCCTCGGCCTCAACCCAGGGACGGGGCAAAGGCGAAGGCCGAGGGTGAGGGCAGAGGCGGGGCAAACTCCGCCCAGGCGCAGCAAGGTGCGCGAACTGTCAGCACCAGAAGTCGACCAAGCCGACTTCCCACGCCACGACCCGCCACCGCCCCCCACGCCCACGCGGCACCCACGCCCACGCCAAATGCCATTGGGCCTGAACCCGCCCAGGGCCCGCGCCAAAAGTCGACGGGTCCGATTTCCCACTCCACCTACCGGCCCGCCACAAACCCGAACCCGCCCAGAGCGGCACCAGAAGTCGACGGGCCCGACTTCCTGCTCCACCAACACCGGCCATGCCGCCACAGCTGCTCAAACCGGAAGCACGGCATTCGGTGGCCGGGGCACACTCGCCGGTCACACCGGCACTCAGCCCGGGCGACTTCCGACGCCGGCACCGGGCCGAGGCGGTGATGTGCCAATGGCCACCCGCCAGAAATCGGCCCGGCCGACTTTCCACACCGCCAACCGCCCCCGGCCGCGCCCTGGGGACGGAGCGAACGCGAAGGCCGAGGGCGAGGGCAAGGCCGAAGGTGAGGACAGAAGCGGAGCAAGATGCGCGGACCGTCAGCACCAGAAGTCGGCCGGGCCGACTTCCCATGCCGCCACCCACCCCGGCCGCAGCCCAGGCACAGGGGCGAGCACCGACACCGGAGCGAGCATGAAGGCCAAGGCCGGGCGCAAACACGGGGCCGGGCAAGCAACAGCCAGGCGCAGCGGGATGCACGGACTACTGACACCAGAAGTCGGCGGGGTCGACTTCCTACTCCGCTGCAACGGGCCGTCGTCCGACCATGGCAAGCACCGGAGCAGCAGACCACGACGAAGCGGCCGTCAGAGCGGTGCACCACGCCCCTTGCCGACGCCAGAAGTCGGCCAGGCCGACTTCCTACGCCTCCTCCCCCTCCGCCGCTGCGCGGGCGAAGCGGGTGCTCCAGTCCGTGAGCAGGGTCCGGAGGGCGTCCGGGGCGAGTACCTGGAATTCGGCGCCCAGGGAGCCGAGGGCCATGGCGGGCCAGTCGAGCGAGTCGGCGGTCATCCGTAGGCAGCAGCGGTGCGGGGTGACGGGTTCCACGGTGCCCCAGCGGCCGACGCGGGCGCGGACGAACTCCGCCGGTGCCTCGATCAGGGCCTCCACCTGGTGCGGTCGGGGCATCCTGTTGAGGCCCGCGCGGACGAATTCCGCCGCGTCGGCCGCCGGGAGGGTCCGGGAGGAGAAGCGGGCGCCGCTGCCGGTCGGGGCGGTGAGGCGGTCGAGGCGGAAGCTGCGCCAGTCGGCCCGGTCGAGGTCGTACGCGACGAGGTACCAGCGGCGGTTCAGGCAGACCAGCCGGTGCGGTTCGACGTGCCGGTCGATACCGCGCCCGTCGGCGGCCGTGTACGAGAACCGCACCCGCTCGCCGTCCCGGCAGGCGAGTGCCACCACCGTCAGGACGTCCGGGTCGACGCCCGTGCCCGTCCGCGTCCCCCAGTCCACCGGGACGGTGACCGCGCGCAGCGCCTCGACCCGGCGGCGCAGCCGGGCCGGCATCACCTGGACCACCTTCGCCAGCACCCGCGCCGAGGCCTCGGCGACGCCCTCGACCGGGCTCTCGGCCGCCGCCTGGAGGCCGACCGCGAGGGCGACCGCCTCCTCGTCGTCGATCACCAGCGGAGGCAGCGCCGCGCCCGCCGCGAGCTGGTAGCCGCCGTCGACGCCGCGCTGGGCCTCGACGGGGTAGCCGAGTTCGCGCAGCCGGTCGATGTCGCGGCGCAGGGTGCGGACGGAGACGCCGAGCCGGTCGGCCAGTTCGTCGCCCGGCCAGTACCGGTGGGTCTGGAGCAGGGAGAGCAGTCGCAGCGTCCGCGTGCTGGTGTTCGCCATGCGTCGATTCTCCCTGGGATTCAGGACAGGAAGTGACCGCAATGGTCCGTAGCGTTGTTCTTGTCCGAGGGAGCAGGAACCCGTAGCAGGAACCCAGCGAAAGGCCATGACGATGACCACGACCACCACCCCCGCCGCCACGCAGAACCTCACCGGCGAGCGCGCCGACCTCCTGGCGGCCCTGGAGAAGCAGCGGCACTTCCTGCGCTTCACCACCCGCGACCTCACCGACGAGCAGGTCGGCCTGCGGACCTGTGCGAGCGAGCTGTGCCTGGGCGGCCTGATCAAGCACGTGACCAGCGTCGAGCGGCTCTGGGCGGAGTTCATCGTGCAGGGCCCGTCCGCGATGCCCGACTTCACCGCCTGGACCGAGGAGGACTTCGCCCGCCGCGCGGACGAGTTCCGCATGCTGCCGGGCGAGACGCTGGCCGGTGTCCTCGCGGCGTACGCCGAGGTGGCCGTGCGCACCGACGAGCTGGTGGCCACCCTCCCCGACCTGGACGCCACCCAGCCGCTGCCGAAGGCCCCGTGGTTCGAGGCGGACGCCGAGTGGTCGGCCCGCCGGGTGCTGCTGCACATCGCCAACGAGACGGCCCAGCACGCCGGTCACGCCGACATCATCCGCGAGTCCCTGGACGGCGCGAAGAGCATGGGCTGAGCCCGGCCGGCGGGACGGCGGCGGGGCCCGTCGACAGCAGTCGCCGGGCCCCGCGCCCCCCTGCACCGCATCCCCGGACCGCCCCTCCCCGGAACCGCCCTCAGGCCTGCCCGACGAAGGTGAACCCGGCCCCGTCGACGACGCGGCGGACCAGGGCCTCGTCCAGCGGCTGCGCGGAGGCCACGGTGACCCGGCCGCTCGGCGCGTCGGCACTGACGTCGGTGACGCCCGGCAGGACGGCGAGCCCGGCGCTGACCGTCTTCTCGCAGTGGCCGCAGCTCATGCCGTCGACGGTGAAAACAGCGGTGGTGGACATGACGGCGCCTCCGATGGCAGCTCGCTCGGGACAGGGCCGACCCGGACGGATCGACCCGCCCTACGACACCCGAATCCGACGGCGCCGCCCAGGGACACGCCGCCGGGGTGACACCATCGAGCGGTTCCGGGAACCACCCGGGCCTCCCGTCCGACAGGGGCCGGCACCGTGGCGCACGCCACCGCCCGAACCGCGAAGGCGCGCCGAACCGCGAAGGCGCCCTGAACCGCCGCCGCACCCCGCCCCGTTCCTCCAGGTACCACCCTTTCGCACGACCGGGCGACGGCCCGGTCGCCGATCGGCCGCCCCGGCCCGCCGATCCCGTCCTGGAGCACTTCCGCCATGTCCACCCTGGCCCCGATCCACGCCCGACCGGACACCACCGCCCTCCTGATGGCCCACGCCGCCCTGCGCGGCGTGTACGGCCATCTGGCCGCGGCGGGAGCGGGCCGGTGAGGGCGCCCGCGCGGTTGCGCCGCTGGAAGCCCCGGCACGCTCTGCCCGCCCTCGCGCTGGTCGCGGCGCTGACCGCCGGGCTGCTCTGGTGGCAGCCGTGGAGCGGCGGGGACGGTGACCGGATGGCGTTCACCACCGCGCCGGGCGGCTCCGCCCGCTTCGGCACCGGCGAGCACCTGTACCGCTACAAGGTGCGGGTGGAGGACGGGATCGCGGAGAGCCCGGCGCAGTTCGCCGCCGAGGTGGACGCGGTCCTCGGCGACGTCCGGCATGGCTGGGCGGCCGGTGGCACGGCCTCGTTCCAGCGGATGCCCGCCGACCCGGTGGACTTCACCGTCTACCTGGCCACCCCGAAGTCCACCGACCGGATCTGCGGCCAGTACGGGCTGGACACCGGCGGCTGGGTGAACTGCGGCGTCACCCACCAGGTGGTCGTCAACCTCACCCGCTGGACCGAGTTGTCCGAGTTCTACCAGGGCAGGCCCGAGCAGTACCACGCGCTGGCCGTCAACCACGAGGTCGGCCACATCCTCGGCAACGGCCACGTCGACTGCCCCGGCCCGGGCGCCCCGGCGCCGGTGATGATGCAGCAGATCAAGGGGCTGCACGGCTGCGTCCCCAACGGCTGGCCGTACTCGGACACCGGCACCCTGCTCACCGGCCCGCCCGTCCAGGCCCCCACCAACGCCCCGTAGCCGGCCCGCACGCCGCCTCACGCCGCCGCACACCGCCGAGCGGCACAACCCGGCACCGACGGCCTCACGACACCGCACGGGGCGAACCACCCACCCCCCTCCCGACCCACCCGCCCGAAACACGGATAATCCTGGTCGGACCGGACGCACCCGCACCGCGCGCCCGGTCCCGGTCGTGTTCCCAGTCGGTGCCGGTGGAGGAGAAGCGTTGAACGGTGTGCCCGGCGGGGAGTACCTGGACTGGCCGGTCCTGCTGGAGGCCGCCGAGGCGGCCGCCCGGGCGACCACGGGCCGGGGCCGGGTCGCCGACTACATCCCGGCCCTCGCCACCGCCGACCCGGAGGCCTTCGGCATGGCCGTCGCCACCGTCGAGGGGGAGCTGCACGGTGTCGGGGACTGGCAGCGGCCGTTCTCCGTCCAGAGCGTCTCGAAGCTGTTCTCGCTCGCCCTCGCGGTGGCCTACGGCGGTGACACCCTCTGGCAGGGCGTCGGCCGCGAGCCGTCCGGCAACCCGTTCAACTCCCTGGTGCAGCTGGAGACCGAGCACGGCATCCCGCGCAACCCGTTCATCAACGCGGGCGCCCTGGTGGTCACCGACCGGCTCCACACCATGACCGGCGACGCCTCGGGCGCGGTACGGGAGTTCCTGCGCCGCGAGTCCGGCAACCCGCTGCTGGACACCGACCCGGTGGTCGCCGCCTCGGAGGCCGAGCACGGCCACCGCAACGCCGCGCTGGCCCACTTCATCGCCAGCCACGGCAACCTGGAGAACCCGGTCGAGACCGTCCTGGAGCACTACTACGCCCACTGCGCCGTCGCGACCAGCTGCCGCGACCTGGTGCTGGCCGGCTCCTTCCTCGCCCGGTACGGCGTGCGCGCCGACGGCACCCGGCTGATGTCCCGCAGCGAGACCAAGCGGATCAACGCCGTCCTGCTCACCTGCGGCACCTACGACGCCGCCGGCGAGTTCGCGTTCCGTGTGGGCCTGCCCGGCAAGAGCGGCGTCGGCGGCGGCATCCTCGCGATACTCCCCGGCCGCGCCGCCGTCTGCGCCTGGGGCCCGCGCCTGGACCAGGCCGGCAACTCCGTCGCCGCGGTCGCCGCCCTGGACACCCTGACCACCCTCTCCGGCTGCTCGGTCTTCTGACCCGCGGACAGCGGAACGCGGGCCCCGGCCGTCCGCACAGCGACCGGGACCCGCGGGTCCGTGACGAGCGCCCTCCGCTCCGAGGACGCCCTCCCCCGAGGCTCCGGGGGACTACTCCACCGTCACGCTCTTCGCGAGGTTGCGCGGCTTGTCCACGTCCCGCCCCAGGGCGACGGCGGCGTGGTAGGCGAGCAGCTGGAGCGGGATGTTGAGCAGCAGCGGGTCCAGCTCGGGCTCGCTCTTGGGCACCAGGATGCAGTGGTCCGCGAGCTTCTCCTCCGGCCGCCGGTGGCCGACGGCGATGACCCGCCCGGAGCGGGCCTTGATCTCGCCCAGCGTGGTGAGGTTCTTGTCCAGCAGCTCGTCGTCCGGAACCAGTGCCACGGTGGGCAGTTCGGGGCTGATCAGCGCCAGCGGGCCGTGCTTGAGCTCGCTCGCCGGGTAGGCCTCGGCGTGCACGTAGGAGATCTCCTTGAGCTTCTGCGCGCCCTCGCGGGCCACCGGGTAGCCGCGCACCCGGCCGATGAACATCATGCCCGCGGAGTCGGCGTACTCGGCGGCGAGTCCGGCGATGGCCTCGCTCTGCTCCAGCACCTCGCGGATCTGGTCGGGCAGCGCCTTGAGCGCAGAAACGATCCGGCGCCCGTCGGCGGGCGACAGGTCGTGGATGCGCCCGAAGTGCAGGGCGAGCAGCGCGAAGGCGACCACGGTGGAGGTGAACGCCTTGGTGGAGGCGACCGAGACCTCCGGACCGGCGTGCAGGTAGATACCGCCGTCACACTCTCGGGCGATAGCACTGCCCACCGTGTTGACGACGCCGAGCACCCGGCCGCCCTTGCGCTTGACCTCCTGGACGGCGGCCAGCGTGTCGTAGGTCTCGCCGGACTGGCTGACCGCGACGTACAGGGTGTCCGCCTCGATCACCGGGTTCCGGTAGCGGAACTCGGAGGCCGGCTCGCTGTGCGCGGGGATCCGGGCCAGCTCCTCGATCAGCTGCGCGCCCATCTCGCCCGCGTAGTAGGCCGATCCGCAGCCGAGGATCTTCACCCGGCGGATCTCGCGCAGCTCCCGGGCGTCCAGGTTGAGGCCGCCGAGGTGCGCGGTGGCGAAGCGCTCGTCGAGCCGGCCGCTCAGGGTGCGCTCGACCGAGCCGGGCTGCTCGTGGATCTCCTTGAGCAGGAAGTGCTCGAAGCCGCCGGTGTCGTAGGAGTCGACCTCCCAGTCCACGGTGGACGGCTGGCGGTGCGTGGTGCGGGCGTCCTCGGTGAAGGTCCGGAAGCCGTCGGCCCGGACGGTGGCCAGCTCGCCGTCCTCCAGGTGGACGACCTGGCGGGTGTAGCGGACCAGCGCGGAGACGTCCGAGGCGGCGAACATCTCCTTCTCGCCGATGCCCAGCACGATCGGGCTGCCGTTGCGGGCGACGACGATCCGGTCCGGCCGCTCGGCGTCGAGCACCGCGATGCCGTAGGTGCCGACCACCCGGCCGAGCGCGGCCCGCACCGCGTCCTCCAGCTCGACACCCTCGGCCACGTTCGCGGCGATCAGGTGGGCGAGCACCTCGGTGTCGGTCTCGGAGCGGAACACCGCGCCGTCGGCGGCGAGCTTGGCGCGCAGCTCGTCGGCGTTCTCGATGATGCCGTTGTGGACGACGGCGATCCGCTCGGCGTTGTCCAGGTGCGGGTGCGCGTTGGCGTCACTGGGGACGCCGTGGGTGGCCCAGCGGGTGTGGCCGATGCCGGTGGTGCCCTTGAACCGGGCCGGCACGGCCGCGGCCAGGTCGGCGACCCGGCCCTTCACCTTGCGGAGCTTGATCCCGCCGCTGCGCCCGGTGACGGCGACACCGGCCGAGTCGTAGCCGCGGTACTCCAGCCGCGCCAGCCCCTCCAGCAGGAAGGGGGTCGCGTCCTTGGGGCCGATGTAGGCCACGATTCCGCACATGCGTGGTCTCCTCTTCGAAGTCTTCGGAAGGTCGGGAACGAGGGCGGTCAGCCCGCTGAGGGCCGTGAGGGCAGTCAGCCCGCTGAGGGCAGCGAGCGCGATGAGGGCGACGGGCGCTCGGCCGCCTCGGCCGCCTCAGCCGTAGACGATCCGCCGCAACTGGCGGGCCGAGAGCTCCGGCGCCGAGACCCGGCGCTGCGGCAGCTCCTCGGTGAGCCGGGCGAAGATCCGCTCGTTGGTCAGACCGCGTGCCTGGAGCTCGGTGTGGCGGCGGCGCACGTACTCCTCGGTGCTCTCGGAGAAGTACGCCAGCACCTCCGCCACGACCCGCGCCGCCTCCCGGGGCCCGAGCGGGCTGGTCCGGGTGAGGTGGGCGAGGAGGTCTTCGTGGGGGTGGGGTGAGCTCGGCACGAGTGTGGAGCCTAGGTCGGGCCGGCCGCCGAAGCCAAAGTTTCTGCCCGAAATCGGGCAGACATTACGACTTTTAGACCACATCCACGACTCCTTCACATTCGGCCGTCGAACGGCCACCCGTTCGCCCCCGTTCCCGAAAGCCCCTTGAAGCGGCGCCAACTCCGCACGTAGCGTGACCCCCTGAACACGAAGCGGAAGACCGGAGGCTTGCTGATGTGCGGGATCACCGGATGGGTCGCGTTCGAGCGCGACCTCACCGCCGAACGGGGGGTCATCGACGCGATGACGGCCACCCAGGCCCGCCGCGGCCCGGACGCCGGCGGCGTCCACCTGGAGCCGCACGCCGTGCTCGGCCACCGCCGGCTCGCGGTGATCGACATCGCGGGCGGCGTCCAACCGATGACGGTCGAGCACGACGGCCGGACGCTGGCCGTGCTCACCTACAGCGGCGAGGTCTACAACCACCGCGAACTGCGCGCGGAACTGGAGGCGGCCGGGCACCGCTTCCGCACCCGCAGCGACACCGAGGTCGTGCTGCGCGCCTACCTGGAGTGGGGCGAGCACCTGGCCGAGCGGCTCAACGGCATGTTCGCCTTCGCGGTCTGGGACATCCGGCGCGAGGAGCTGCTGCTGGTCCGCGACCGGATGGGCGTCAAACCCCTGTACTACCACCGCACCCCGGACGGCGTGGTCTTCGGCTCCGAGGTCAAGGCCCTGTTCGCCCACCCCGCCGTCCGCCCGGTGGTGGACCTGGACGGGCTGCGCGAACTGCTCGGCTACGCCCGCACCCCGGGGCTCACCCCGTACCGGGACATCCACGAGGTCCGGCCCGGGCACGTCGTGCGGGTGCGCCGCGAGGGCCTCTCGGTCCGCCGCTACTGGGCGCTGGAGGCGCGCGAGCACCGCGACAGCCTGGAGGCCACGGTCGCCACCGTCCGGGCCCTGCTGGACGACATCGTGCACCGCCAGCTGGAGGCGGACGTCCCGCTCTGCTCACTGCTCTCCGGCGGCCTGGACTCCAGCGCCGTCACCGCCCTGGCCGCCCGGACCCTGGGCGCGGCCGGGGCCGGCCCGGTGCGCTCCTTCTCCGTCGGCTTCGCCGGGCAGAGCGAGACCTTCAACGCCAACGACGTCCGGCAGACCCAGGACGGCCCGTTCGCCCGGCTGCTCGCCGACCACGTCGGCGCCAACCACAGCGTCGTCGAGCTGGACGCGGCCGACCTGACGGACCCGGCCCGGCGCTCCGTCGTGCTGCGCGCCCGCGACCTGCCCAACGGCGTCGGCGACATGGACACCTCGCTGCTGCTGCTCTTCCGGGGCGTGCGCCGCCACTCCACGGTCGCGCTGTCCGGCGAGTCCGCGGACGAGCTCTTCGGCGGCTACCGCTGGTTCCACGACCCGGCCACCATCGCCGTCGACGACTTCCCCTGGGCGCTCGGCCTCACCGGCATCGCCGGCGGCGGAGCCACCCCGCGCGAGCACCTCCTGGACGCCGAACTGCTCCGCAAGCTCGACCTGGACGGCTACCGCAGGGCCCGCTACCGCGAGGCGGTCGCCGAGGTCCCGCACCTGCCGGAGGCGGATCCGCTCGAACGGCGGATGCGCGAGATCTCGTACCTCAACCTGACCCGCTTCGTCTGCATCCTGCTCGACCGCAAGGACCGGATGAGCATGGCCAACGGCCTGGAGGTGCGGGTGCCGTTCTGCGACCACCGGCTGGTCCAGTACGTCTTCAACGCCCCGTGGGCGATGAAGTCCTTCGACGGGCGGGAGAAGAGCCTGCTGCGCGCCGCCGTCCGGGACGTGCTGCCGGCCGCGGTCGCCGAGCGGGCGAAGAGCCCGTACCCGGTCACCACCGACCCGCACTACCCGGCGAAGCTGCGCGCCGAACTGGCCCGGCTGGCCGTCGAGCGCACCTCCCCGGCCCTGGACCTGCTCGACCGGCGGCGCCTCGCCGACGCGCTCGCCCCGGACACCGACCCGCAGTCCGTCCGGCTGGCCGTCGACCTCGCGCTGGACTTCGACGCCTGGCTGACGGAGTACCGGGTGACGCTGGAGCTCTGACCGCCGGGGCCTGAACGCGTGTGGGGCGCGGGTGCCGCCACCCGAACGGCGCACCCGGCGACGCCCGCGCCCCCGTACTCCGTCCGGGTGATTGTGCGGAACCATCCCGCCGGGCCCGGAGGTCCCACGGTGCGATAGCGTCGCCGACACCTCCCGAATGGCGGGCGAAATCGCGGCTTACCGCTCACGTGCCGTCAGGATGGGAGCGAAACGTTCACCTCGATCCGCCGGGGGATCCCGTCATGCAGCCGCGAGTCTTCGCGATTCTCACCGCCCTGCTCCTGGGCGTCCTGGGCCTGGGGTCGGTGGCCGTCACCGACTGGTCGCCCGCGGCGGCCACCGCGTCCCTGACCGCCGTCGCCCCCGGGGCCCCCGCCGCCGGCGCCCGGCCGGCCGCGGCCGGCCCCGCGAGCGCCACCCCGACCGGCGACCCCGCCGTGTGGACCCGCTCCACGCTGCGCAACAAGGTGATGGCCGAGATGGACGCCACCGACCCCGGTGTCGCCCTGGCCGACCTCGACAAGATCACCAAGGAGAAGCCGTACACCGTGCGCTTCTGCCACCCGATCGCGCACGAGCTCGGCCACGCGGCGGTCAAGCGCTTCAACGCCGACTTCCAGAAGGTCATCTCCTTCCCGCACGAGACCTGCGCGGCCGGCTACCTGCACGGCGCGGTCGAGGAGATGCTCAACGCCTCCACCCAGCCCGAGACGGACCTGCTCAAGCTCTGCGCGCCCAAGAACACCGGGCCCTGCATCCACGGCGTCGGCCACGGCACCATGTTCGTCGCCAAGCAGGACGTCGCCAAGGCGCGCGACCTGTGCAACAAGTTCCCCTCCGACCAGAACCGGATCCGCTGCTCCGAGGGCCTGTTCATGCAGCTCTTCGGCCCGGACGAGGAGGACGAGCAGGCCAAGGCCAACCTGCCCGCCGACAAGCTCGCCCAGGACCCGCTCTACCCGTGCAAGGACCAGCCGTCGCTGTTCCAGTCGGCCTGCTTCTTCTACGCCCCGACCTTCTTCCTCTCCTCGCACGACTACCCGAACCACCCCGAGGTCTACGCCGAGGCCCTCAAGTGGTGCCTCAACGGCAAGGCCAGCGGCGGGGCGGTGGACTGCAGCCGCGGTGTCGGCTCGCGCACCATGAAGTACAACCTGGACCGCGAGGACTGGGCGTCCGAACAGTGCGCGACCGCCGCCGACGGCTGGCAGCGCAAGGCCTGCGCCGAGGGCCTGGTCAGCTACTACACGGTCAACTACACCGACGGGGGCGCGGCCGGACGGCTCTGCGCCAAGATCACCAACAAGGAGATGCAGGGCTACTGCCGCTCGGCGAGCGGCCTGTCCAGCTCGCTGGACTGACGCCCCCGGTCCCCCGGACCGACGCCCCCGGGTCTCAGCAAGCAGGCTCGCACCGCACGGTGCGGGCCTGCTTGCGTAGGATCACCCGATCATCGCCTGACCCGGGTGCGCCAAGGACGCCGCGCCTCGCCCAGCCCGTCCCCCGGCCTCCCTGGAGCACGCCATGACCACCGAGGACTCCCCCGGCACCGACGTCACCGGCACCGACGTCACCGGCACCGACGTCACCGGCACCGACGTCACCGACGCCGACTTCCGCCGTGCCGCCCACGCCACCGCCGACCTCGTCTCCGACTACCTCGCCGACCTGCCCGGACGCCCGGTCTGGCAGCCCATGGACGAGACCGCCCGCCGGGCCCTGCTCGACGCCCCGCTGCCCGCCGAGGGCCGACCGCTCGACGAGCTGATCGGCGCCATCGGACGGGACGTCCTGCCGTACCCGATGGGCAACGGCAACCCGCGCTTCTTCGGCTGGGTCAACTCCGCCCCCGCCCCCGCCGGGGTGCTCGCCACCCTCGCCGCCTCCGCGATGAACCCCAGCTCGGCCGGCGGCGACCACGCCGACGTCCACCTGGAGCGCGCCGTGGTCCGCTGGATAGCCGAACTGGTCGGCTTCCCGCACCCGGCCGGCGGCGGCCTGCTCACCTCCGGCACCTCGATGGCGACCATCGTCTGCCTCGCCGCCGCCCGCAACCGCGCCGCCCGGCGGGCCGGCCGGGACGTCCGCGAGGAGGGCCTGGCGGGCCTGCCGCCGCTGGTCGGCTACGTCACCGGCGAGACCCACTCCTGCGTCCGCAAGGCCGCCGAGCTGCTCGGCCTCGGCAGCCGGCAGCTGCGCACCGTGGCCACCGGCCCCGACGGCCGGCTGGACACCGCCGACCTGCGAGCGGCCGTCGAGCGCGACCGCGCGGCCGGCCTGCTGCCCTTCCTGGTGGTCGCCTCGGCCGGCACCGTCGGCGCCGGCGCGGTGGACGGGTTCGGCCCGATCGCCGACCTCTGCGAGGAGCAGGGCCTCTGGATGCACGTGGACGGCGCGTACGGCGCCTTCGGCCGGCTCGATCCGGCCATCGCCCACCGCTACGCCGGGCTGGAGCGCGCCGACTCGCTGGCCCTCGACCCGCACAAGTGGCTCGGCGTCCCGGTCGACTGCGGCTGCGCGCTGGTCCGCGACACCGAGGAGCTGCGCGGCACCTTCAGCCTCGTCCCGTCCTACCTGCGCGACGAGTCGGCCGGCGCCCTCGGCTGGTTCTCCGAGTACGGCACCGAGCAGACCCGCCCCTTCCGGGCCCTCAAGGTCTGGGCCACCATCGCCCACAAGGGCCGGGCCGGGCTCGCCCAGGACATCGCCCGGTGCACCGCACTGGCCCGCCGGCTCGGCGAACTCGTCGAAGCGGACGAGGAGTTGGAGCTGCTCGCCGAGGTGCAGACCTCGATCGTGGCGTTCCGCCACCGCGCCCCCGGCCGGGACGGGGCCGCCCGCGACGCCCTCAACCGCGACCTCCCCGCCGCCGTCCAGCGTCGCGGCCGGGTCTTCGTCACCGGCGCCCGCCTGGGCGACGCCGAGCTGCTCCGCGCCTGCCTCCTCAACGCCGCCACGACGGAGGCCGACCTCCACCTCCTGCTCGCCGAGGTCAAGGCCGCGGCCCGCGACCTGCTCGGCTAGACCACCGGCGGCCCGGCCTCCCGACTCGGCCCCGCGCGTTCCTCCCGTAACACCCCGGCGCGGACCGTAACCGGCCGGTCACGACGGATGCCCGACCGGGAAACACCGGTCGGGCACGGTGGTGGCATGGAGCATTCGAAGCCCTCTCCCCTCCGTGCCCCCGCCGGCCCCGGTGCCCGCCGCACCCACCGCTGGCGCCGTGACACCGTCGAACTCGCCGCCGTCTTCCTCTCCGTCACGGCGGCCGACCTCATCGCCAAGATCGTCGTCCACGGCCCGGACGGCCCGGTCGTCGTGGCCGCCTCCGCGCTCGCCCTGCTGGCCACCGCCCTGCTCCACAGCTGGTGGTCACCGCACGCCCCGCCCCCGGTCGCGCTCTGGCGGGTGCGCACCACGGCCCTCGCCCACACCCGCACGACGCTCGCCGACCACCGGATCACCCTGCTCTCCGTCCACCCCCACCCCGCCGCCGACGAGCTCTACCTCCGCACCGAGCACCCGGTGACCCCGGCCGTCCTGACGACGCTGCTGACCGCCACCGGCCACACCCTCCAGGACGCGCCGACCCGCATCGCCTGAGCCGTCGCCTCAGGCCGGGCCCGGGTCGTTGGGGTGCGGTTCGAGCGGGGTCACCACGACGGTCATCCACGGCCGCAGCGGGAGGCTGCCGAGCACCTCCGCGCGCAGCCGGGCCTCGTCGGCCGCCCGCCAGACGCCGATGCTGCGCCGTTCGCCGACCGGGCGCCACAGCCTGGCCAGGTGGCCGGTGGCGGCGAGCTCGCGGGCGCGGACGGCCTCGGCGGCGCGCCGCCGGTCGACCTCCTCCTCGGCGGTGCCCTCGGGGACGCTGGTGGTGATCTCGACCAGGAACTCCTGCACGGTCCTGCTCCCTTCTCGCCCCCCGCCCCGCCCCCGCCCCCTCATCGTCGGCCCGGCACCCGACCGCCGCCACGACCGGCCCGCGCCCGGTGGGCCGGCCGGGCGAATCCGGAGCCGGCCTCCGGCGGCCCCGCACCCGGCGCGGGCCCGGGATCCGGCTCCGCCGGCGGCGGCCCGAGGAGGGCGGCCACCGCCGGCGGCGGATTCCCGGGAGGCGTCAGCCCTTGTCGGCCGGCTGTACGACGCACACGGCCTCGCCGAGCATCGGCCCGAAGCCGCCGAGCAGGGCGCCGAGCACCTGGTGGCAGGTGGCGGCCTCCTCGGGCGTCTTGGGGCCGTTGCTGTCGGCGGCGGCCGACTGGGCGAGGGCGAGCGGCAGGGCGAGCAGCAGGGCGCAACAGGCGGTGGCCAGTGCGGAGTTCTTCACGGACATCGGAAAGCCCCTTCGGAGGAGACGGGATCGGCGGAGAAGCCGAGCCATCCCTATCCGAAGGGGCTCCCCCGCTCACGGATCCTGAGCCATCCGTGAGCGTGTCCACATCATCCGATCAGCGGCCCGGGGGCTCCCCGGGGCCCGTCCGTTCCACCTCCCGGATCGCGGCGGCCAGCTCGGTCACCCCGTGCTCCCGCAGCACCCCGTAGTGGTCGCCCGCCAGGTCGACCACGGTGGGCGGGGCCGCGGAGTAGCCGGTGCTGCCCTCGATGAACGAGTAGTCGTCGCCCGCGGCCTTGAAGACGGTCACCGGCGCCTCCAACCGCCGCTCGGCGAGCTCGCGGAAGCTGTACTCGAACTCGTAGGTCTCGCCGACGATCCCGGTGATCCGCCGGATCAGCTCCTCGTCCAGCTCCGGCAGCATCCGGTGCACGGAGGCGACGAAGGTCGCCTCGTCCACCGTCTCGGCCAGGCAGCGCTCCAGGTCGGGGCCGCTGATCCGGCCGGCGAACACCCCGAACAGGATGGTCAGGTACGCCGGGTTGGCGTACGAGGCCTCACGGCCCCACGACCGGGCGTCGTCCCGGCGCACCTTCGGGTTGCCGGGGCAGATCAGCAGCAGCCGCTCCACCCGCTGCCCGGCGCGCTCCAGCTGCCAGGCCGCCTCGAAGGCGACCCGGGCGCCGAAGGAGAAGCCCCACAGCGTGTACGGCCCCCGCGGCTGCACCCGGCGCAGCTCGGCGACGTCGGCGGCGGCCATCTCCCGGATGGTCGGGTACGGCGTCTCGCCCGGGTTGACGCCGTGCGCCTGGACGCCGTAGAAGGCCCGGCCCGCACTCGCCTCCCGGCCGAGCGGCCGCAGGTTCATCGGGTAGCCGCCCAGTCCGGGCCAGCAGAACACGGCCCGGTCGGCCGCCCCCGGGTGCAGCGGCACCAGCCGGGAGGCCGCGCTCCCGCCGGTGCCCCCGCCCGCGCGCTCGCCGCCCTCGCCGCAGGCCCGTTCGACGCGCGCGGCCAGGTCGCCCAGCCGGGGGCACTCGAACAGCACCTGGAGCGGCAGCGCGACGCCGAACTCGCGGTTGATCCGGTGGACCAGGGCGACGGCGATCAGCGAGTTCCCGCCGACGGCGAAGAACTCGTCCGTCACCGACACCTCCTGGCACCCCAGCGCCCGCCCCCAGGCCTCGGCCAGCCGCCGCTCGTACCCGGTGGCGGGTGCGACGTACGCGCCGCGCACGCCGGCCGTGCGGACGGCCTCGGAGGCGGCCAGCGCCTTGAGGTCCACCTTGCCGTTGGCGGTGAGCGGCAGGGCGTCCATCACCAGCACCCGGTTGGGCAGCATGTAGTCGGGCAGCAGGGTGGCCAGTTGGTCCTTGATCAGCTCGGCCGGTCCCTTCATGTGGACGGTGTCCTCGTGCATGCCCTCGCTGCGGATCTGCTCCTCGCTCACCTTGCCGCCGAGGAAGAAGTAGGACGGTCCCGGGGTGATGCCGCGGCCGGCCAGGATCTCGTCGATGCGGCGCGAAGCGGGCAGCGGGTGGCCGGACTTGGAGCTGTAGCCGGAGGACATGAAGCCCAGCCCCAGGCCGTTGCGCTGGAGGCGGTGCAGCTCCGTGCCGAGCACGATGTACCGCAGCCACTCCTCCTCGGCGCGGGCGACGGCCGTGATGCCGAACGAGGCCCGGGCGTAGACCGCCTGGTTGATCGCGATCACGTGCCGGGACTCCACCACCTCCTCCGAGACGTGCGTCAACTCGCCGTCGGCGTACCGGTAGAGGCCGCCCGGCAGGCCGTCCACCCGGCCCTGGTGGGCCTGGACGTACAGCTCGGTGCCCTCGTCCCGCGCCGGGCCGCCGGCCCGGACGACCGCGAAGGCGCCCAGGTAGTGGTCCTCCTCGGCGACGTCCAGCCGGTCCCTGGCCGCCGGGTCGAGGCCGATCGGGCGCACGTCCAGCCCGTACTCGGGCAGCACCTCCGCCAGGACGCCCAGCATGTGGCCGGTCTCGAACTCCAGCACCTCCCGGATGTTGTTCTTGTAGACCGGCTCGATGGCGCCGTGCTTCCCGGAGAAGTGCAGCGTCAGGTAGGCCCCGTCCTCCGGGCCCGGCCGCGCCCCGGCGGGGCCGATCCGGACCAGGACGTGCTCGACCGGGTGGTAGTAGTACAGCCCGGCCGCGAGCCCGTCCAGGCCGCCGGTCTCCAGGTACAGCTGGGTCGCGTACAGCGCGCCGGGCGAGGCGTAGGCGTACTTGGGCAGCAGCCGCTCCTCGCTGTGGAACTGGCCGAACCACCGCAGGACGCGGCCGAGTTCGGGCAGGCTCAGCAGTTCCAGGTCGCGGCCGAAGGTGCCGGCCGGGCCAGGGCCTGTCTTCGAACTCCCGTCGTCCGCCCGGAGGGCGGGCGGGGCGGCGTTGGGGTGCGTGCATCGCAAGGCGGAGGAGGGAGCCACTGCGGAGCATTGGTGACCGACGACAACGCGGCGAGGTGCGTGCCCCGGCGTCGCCCCGCAGACGCGAGTTCGAAGACAGGCCCTATGGGCGAGCAGCGCGGTGAGGTCGTCCCGGGTGACCGCGCCGCCGTCGTAGAAGCGGTAGCTCTTGCGGGCGAAGGCCTCCCGGCGCTGGGCGTCGGTCTCCTTCCGGCCGGGCAGTTCGACCCGCTCGCGGCCCGCCAGCCGGGCCCGGTCGCGCAGGCCCGGGTCGGACAGCTGGGCCTTGACCTGGAGCTTGCTGGCCTTGGACTGGTGGTGGCCGCCGTGGCTGCCCTGGTCCATCAGGGCGGCCTCGCGCGGGTTGAGCTCGACACAGGCGACCAGGTTCGGGTGCCCGGTGCGGTCGTCCCCGGTGACGACCGCGGCCGAGCGACGCACCCAGGTGTGCTCCTCGATCGCGCGGGCGATCTCGTCCAGCTCGACCCGGTACCCGCGCAGCTTGACCTGGTTGTCCACCCGGCCGGCGAACTGGAGGGTGCCGTCCGGGTTCCACCGCACCAGGTCGCCGGTGCGGTACAGCCGCTCGCCGGGGGCGAACGGGGAGCGGACGAACCGCTCCGCGGTCAGCTCCGGCCGGTTCAGGTAGCCGCGGGCCAGCTGGACGCCGCCGATGTACAGCTCGCCGACGCCGTCGGCGGCGACCGGCCGCAGCTCCTCGTCGAGGACGTGGCACTGGGTGTCGGCCACCGGTCGGCCGATCGGCACCGAGCCGGCGCCGTCGGCCGGATCGGCCGGGTCGACCAGGTGCCAGGTGGCGTTGATGGTGCACTCGGTCGGGCCGTACAGGTTGACCAGCGCCGCCTCCGGGAGGGCGCGGCCCAGGTCGCGGGCGAGCCGCCGGGAGAGCGCCTCACCGCCGGAGAACACCCGGGTCAGGCCGGTGCAGTCGGCGAAGCCCTCGGTGTCCAGCAGCGCCCGGAGCAGGGTGGGCACGCACTGGAGCGCGGTCACCCCGTGCCGCCGGACGGCGGCGACCAGCGCCTCCGGGTCCCGGTAGAGGCCGGGCGTGCCGGCCGCCACCCGGGCGCCGACGGCCGGGGCGAGGATCTCCCACTGCGCGGCGTCGAAGCTCATCGGGGTCTTCTGCAGCACGGTGGTCCCGGGGTCGAGGTGCCCGGCGGAGTGCATCCAGCGCAGCTGGGAGACCACCGAGCGGTGCTCGATCATGACGCCCTTGGGGCGGCCGGTGCTGCCCGAGGTGTAGATCACATAGGCCAGCGACTCCGGCTCGGCGGCCGCCTCGGGCGCTTCCTCGTGTACCTCCTCCGCCGCCGCCTCCGGCAGCGGAGCGGCGTCCTCGCAGGCCTCGAAGGTGACGACCGCGGTCCCGGCCGGGACCAGCGCGGCCAGCCGCTCGCGCAGGTGCGCCTGGGTCAGCACGATCCGGGTGCCGCTGTCCTCGACCATGTAGCGGATCCGGTCCTCGGGGTACTCGGGCGACAGCGGCAGGTAGCCGGCCCCGGCGTACAGCACGCCCCAGGCCCCGGCGACCAGCTCGACGGACGGCTCGACGAACAGGCCGACGCAGCCGTCCGGGACGGCGCCCAGGCGGCGCAGCCGCGCGGCCAGCCGGCGGGCCGTCCCGGCCAGCTCCTGGAAGGTGAGGCCGCCGCCCTCGCCGAGGACGGCCGGCGCGCCGGGCCGGGTCTGCGCCTGCCGGTCGAGCAGCCCGGTGAGCGCGGTGCCGACCGGAGCCCGGCGGGCGTGCGGGACGGCGGGGGTGCCGGTGGTGGCGGCGGTCTCGGTGGTGCCAATGGTGCCGGTGGTGGCGGTGGTGTCGGTGGTGGGGACGGATGGGGTGTCGCGCATGGAAACGGCCTTCGGTGCGTGGACGTACGGGTGTGGCCGTACGGGGCGTGGCCTCCTGCTCACCAGGAGCACCGGGGAACGCCGTCCACCGTCGGCCGCCCGCTGTCCCACCCGCCTGAGGCACCGGTCGCGACCTGCGCCGATGCCGTCCCGGCCACCCGTGCCGCCGTCCCGGGCGGGGGCCCGCCCTGTCCCACCCCGCCCGGCCGCGCACCCGGGCATTCGCCCGTTCACGATCACGTAACCGAACGGAAGCGCACCGTCGGTAGCGTCGGCGGCATGAAGGCATCACGCACTCGCCCCGAACGGCTCTGGCACCGGCCCTTCCGCAGGTCCGACCGCAGGTGCGCGGCGCCCGAGGGCCAGGCCACCCGGCCGCCCGCGCTCACCGGCGGCCCGTACCGGACCGTGCGGCCGCACCCGCCCGCCGTCCGCGCCGCCGGTCCGGCGCCGGAGGCCCCGTCCCGACTGTCCCTGCCGGATGGGACCGGGCTGCTGCTGCGCCCGGCCGGGCCGGCCGACCGGGCGGCGGCGCTGGCGATGCACGGGCGCTGCTCCCCCGCCGCGCTGCGGCTGCGCTACCACGGCCCGGTCCGCGACGCCGGCCGCTACCTGGACCACCTGCTGGACCCGCGGCACGGCCGCAGCTACGCGGTGGCCGCCCCGGACGGGCGGATCCTCGCGCTCGGGCACCTGATGTGGGACGACGGCGAGGCCGAGCTGGCCGTCCTGGTCGAGGACGACTGGCAGCGGCACGGGCTGGGCGCGGCGCTGCTGCGGCGGCTGTCGGCGACGGCCCGGGCGGCCGGCGTCCGCACGGTGTACGCGGTGACCCAGGGCGGCAACACCGGGCTGATCGCCGCGATGCGACGGCTGGACGCGCCGCTGGACTTCCGGGCCGAGGACGGCACCCTGGTGATCACCGCCACGCTGGCCGCCGGGGATCCGGCCGGCTGCGCCCACCATCCGGGACGCTGATCATTTCTTCACCAGATCCTTACCCGGGCAGGTCGGGAACCCGACGGTGGTCGTCGAGCGTCGTCAAAGCAGTAGGGGTTCGGAGCCGAACCCTTGGGGCTGCTCCGTACACCGCTCTCCCCGACAGGCCGTCAGCAGCACCCGCGAGCGCGTCGCAGCAGGCGGCACGGGGTCCGGATCGTCCGGTCGGGCGACGGAGTCGGTAGGCTGACCCCCGTCCCCGCCGCCCGACGGCCCGTTATTCGGCCACGGGTGGTGCCGCAGCAAGGAGGAACCACTGAGCATGGCAGGCACCGAATCGGAGCCCACAGGCGCACGCGACGCCTCGCTGCCGGCCCGCGCCAAGATCGCGGTCACCGCCGGCCGGGTCGCCGCCGCCGTGTCGCGCAAGGCCGGGCGCGGGAGCGGCTCGGTGATCGGCGGCAAGGTCGCCCTCAAGCTCGACCCCGACCTGCTCGCCACCCTCGCCGAGAACCTCGACGTCGTCCTGGTCAGCGCGACCAACGGCAAGACCACCACCACCCGCCTGATCGCCGAGGCGCTGCGCGCCGCCGGTCCGGTGGTCTCCAACGCCCTGGGCGCCAACATGCCCGCCGGCATCACCTCCGCCCTGGCCGGCGGCAACGACGCCCGCTTCGGCGTGATCGAGGTCGACGAGAAGTACCTGGCGATGGTCGCCCGCGACACCCGCCCCAAGGCGATCGCCCTGCTCAACCTCTCCCGCGACCAGCTCGACCGCGCCGCCGAGACCCGGATGATGGCCGAGAAGTGGCGCGAGGGCCTCCAGAACACCGAGGCCGTGGTCATCGCCAACGCCGACGACCCGCTGGTGACCTGGGCCGCCTCCTCCTGCAAGAAGGTGGTCTGGGTGGCCGCCGGACAGGCCTGGAAGGAGGACGCCTGGTCCTGCCCCGCCTGCGGCGGTGTGATGCAGCGCCCCGGCGACGACTGGTTCTGCCAGGACTGCGGCTTCCGCCGGCCCAACCCGCACTGGGCGCTCCAGGGCACCCACGTGATCGACCCGCAGCGCGGCGCCTGGCCGATCCAGCTCCAGCTGCCGGGCCGGGCCAACCTGGCCAACGCCACCAGCTCGGCCGCCGTCGCCGCCGTGTTCGGCGTCGCCCCGCAGGTCGCCCTGGAGCGGATGCGCTCGGTGGCCGCCGTGGCCGGCCGCTACGACGTGGTCCAGTACCAGGGCCGGGACATCCGCCTGCTGCTGGCCAAGAACCCGGCCGGCTGGCTGGAGACCTTCTCGCTGATCGACGGCCCGCCCGCCCCGGTGATCCTCTCCGTCAACGCCCTCGACGCCGACGGCACCGACACCTCCTGGCTGTGGGACGTCGACTACGAGCGCCTCGCCGGGCACCCGGTCTTCGTGATGGGCCAGCGCAAGCTGGACCTGGCCGTCCGCCTGGAGGTCGCCGGACTCCAGTTCCACGTGGTCGACACGCTGGAGCAGGCCGTCCGGATGGCCCCGCCCGGCCGGATCGAGGCCATCGCCAACTACACCGCCTTCCAGCAGCTGCGGAAGGTCGTGGCCGGCTGATGCCGCGCCCGCACACCAGTCTTTACGTGACGGAAGGCCTTCGAGGATGAGTGAGAGCAGCCTGCGCGTGGTCTGGGTCTACCCGGACCTGCTCAGCACCTACGGCGACCGGGGCAACGCCCTGGTCGTGGAGCGCCGGGCCCGCCAGCGCCACCTCAACGTGACCCGGATCGACGTCCGCTCCGACCAGGCGATCCCCACCAGCGGCGACATCTACCTGATCGGCGGCGGCGAGGACCGCCCGCAGCGCCTGGCCGCCGAGCGGCTGCGCGCCGACAGCGGCCTGGTGCGGGCCGCCGAGAACGGCGCGATCATCTTCGGTGTCTGCGCCGGTTTCCAGATCATGGGCCACGAGTTCATCAACGACCTCGGCGAGCGCGAGCCGGGCCTGGGCCTGCTCGACGTCTGGACCACCCGCGGCGAGGGCGCCCGCTGCGTCGGCGACGTGCTCGCCGACGTCGACCCCCGGCTCGGCCTGCCGCAGCTGACCGGCTTCGAGAACCACCAGGGCGTCACCCATCTCGGCCAGGGCGTGCAGCCCTTCGCCACCGTCAGCGTCGGCCGGGGCAACGGCACCGGTGACGGCACCGAGGGCGCCTGGCGGGACACCGTGTTCGGCACCTACCTGCACGGCCCGGTGCTGGCCCGCAACCCCGCCGTGGCCGACATGCTGCTCAAGCTGGCGCTGGACGTCGCCGCGCTGCCGCCGGCCGACACCACCTGGTACGACGCGCTGCGCGCCGAGCGCATCGCGGCCGCGACGCGTCCCCAGTAGTACATCCGTACGCCCCGGCCGGGTGCCCGCCATGCGGTCACCCGGTCCGCGGGCGGCCCCGGACGTACCACAATGGGGCTGCCTACTGCACACCCTCCTCGGCAGCAGGCTGCAATTCCGCGCGGGGGCGCCGACGGCGCCGCTCCCGCGTCGGCTCCTGCCCGGCCGGACCAGGGGCCGTATGCTCGACTTCGCGGCCGTTTTCGGGCGTTCTGTCCGGATCGGCCGGTCCTTCACCCCGCGGCCACCTCCCCGCCACCACGGCGAGGGAGCGCCCCGTTACGGTGACGGCTCGTCGTCCCAGCCTGTAGTCCGGCCGTTCCTCGGTTCTGCTCGGGAGTTGCAAAGCTAATGCGTATCGGAGTGCTGACCAGCGGCGGTGACTGCCCCGGCCTGAACGCGGTGATCCGCTCCGTGGTCCACCGGGGGGTGGTCGACCACGGCGACGAGATCATCGGGTTCGAGGACGGGTGGCGCGGTTTCCTTGAGGGCCACCACCGCCCCCTGACCCTGGACTCGGTGAGCGGCATCCTGGCCCAGGGCGGCACCATCCTCGGTTCCTCCCGGGTCCAGCCGAGCCACCTGCGGGACGGCGTCGAACGGGCCAAGAAGTACTGCGCCGACCTCGGCCTGGACGCGGTCATCCCGATCGGCGGCGAGGGCACCCTGAAGGCCGCCAAGCTGATGAGCGACGCGGGCCTGCCGATCGTCGGCGTGCCCAAGACCATCGACAACGACATCGCCGCCACCGACGTGACCTTCGGCTTCGACACCGCCGTCTCGGTCGCCACCGAGGCGCTGGACCGGCTGAAGACCACCGCCGAGTCCCACCAGCGCGTCATGGTCGTCGAGGTCATGGGCCGGCACACCGGCTGGATCGCGCTGAACGCGGGCATGGCCGCCGGCGCGCACGCCATCGTCGTCCCGGAGCGCCCGTTCCACATCGACAAGCTCACCGAGGTCGTCCGCGAGCGCTTCGACCGCCAGAAGAAGTTCGCCATCGTGGTCTGCGCCGAGGGCGCCAAGCCCGAGCCCGGCACCATGCACTGGGAGGAGGGCACCAAGGACATCTACGGCCACGAGCGGTTCACCGGCATCGCCACCCAGCTCTCCCGCGAGCTGGAGCACCGCCTCGGCAAGGAGGCCCGCCCGGTGATCCTCGGCCACACCCAGCGCGGCGGCACCCCGACCGCCTACGACCGGGTGCTCGCCACCCGCTTCGGCTGGCACGCCGTCGAGGCCGTCCACAAGGGCGCCTTCGGGCACATCACCGCGCTGCAGGGCACCAACATCAACCTGGTGCCGCTGGCCGAGGCGGTCGCCGAGCTGAAGACCGTGCCGCAGGACCGCTACCTGGAGGCCGAGACGGTCCTCTGACCGCCCCTGCCCTCCCCGGAGGCCCCCGGCCCGCCCCGCGCGGCCCGGGGGCCTCCGTACGTCCCGGGCCTCCGTACGTCCCAGGGGCGCTTGCCGCACCCGGCGGGCGTCCGGCGGTCCCCGCCGCTAGCGTGTCCGGCATGGAGATCCTCGCCTACGGAGTGCAGGCCGACGAGCGGCCACTGCTGGAGCAGGCCTTCGCCGGCCGCCACGGGCTGCGCTGCCTCGACGTGTTCCTCAACCGCGACACCGCCCCGCTGGCCGCCGGCTACCCGGCCGTCAGCAGCAGCGTCAACGCCGTCCTGGACGCCGAGACCCTCGCCGTCCTCGCCGCCGGCGGCACCGAGCTGATCGCCCAGCGCTCCACCGGCTTCAACAACATCGACCTCGACGCGGCCGCCGAACTCGGCCTCACCGTCGCCCGGGTCTCCCACTACAGCCCGTACTCCGTGGCCGAACACGCCTGGACCCTCGCGCTGGCCGTCAACCGCCGCCTCACCCGCGCCGCGAGCCGCTCCCGCGAGTTCGACTTCCGCCTCGACGGGCTCCTCGGCCGCGACATCCACGGCATGACCGTCGGCGTCATCGGCACCGGCAAGATCGGCGAGTGCTTCGCCCGCATCGCCGCCGGCTTCGGCACCGAACTCCTCGGCTGGGACATCGCGCGGAACCCGGCCTGCCTCGACCTCGGCATGCACTACACCGAACTGCCCGAACTCCTCTCCCGCGCCGACCTGGTGAGCCTCCACGTCCCCCTCCTCCCGGCCACCCACCACCTCATCGACGGCGCCGCACTCGCCCGCATGAAGGACGACGCCATCCTCATCAACTCCAGCCGCGGCGGCCTCGTCGACAGCGCCGCCCTGGTCGAGACCCTGCGCGCCGGCCGCCTCTCCGGCGTCGGCCTCGACGTCTACGAGGAGGAGACCGGCGTCTTCTTCACCGACCGCTCCATCGAGGGCATCACCGACGACACCCTCGCCCGCCTCGTCACCTTCCCCCAGGTCCTCGTCACCAGCCATCAGGCCTACTTCACCCGCACCGCCGTCGGCCAGATCATCGACGCCACCGCCCGCAACATCGACGACCACGCCGCCGGCCGCCGCAACGAGAACACCCTGGTCCCCAGGAACTGACACCGCGGATGGTGACCCGGGTCACGGGAACCGGCCCTCCCGCCCGGACAAGGCATGACGTGAACCATCCACACTCCCGGCTCCGGGCCGGGAACCCCGAAGCGTTCCGCGACCTCTTCCGGGACCACGCCTCCCTGGTGTACCGCCACGCCGTGCGCGTGACCGGGAACTGGGCACTCGCCGAGGACGTGGTCTCGCTGACCTTCCTCGAGGCCTGGCGCCTGCGCGGGAAACTCCGCGACGAGGGCGACAGTCCACGCCCCTGGCTCATGGGCATCGCCGTCAACGTGCTGCGCAACACGACGCGCGCCGCCCGCCGCCACAGCGCGGCCCTGGCCCGCATGCCCGCGACCGACCCGGTCCCCGACTTCGCCGACGAACTCGTCGGCCGCATCGCCGACTCCGAGCAACTCGCCGCCGCCCACAAGGCCTTGGGGCGCCTGCGGCGCTCGGAACGCGAGGTCTTCGCGCTCTGCGTCTGGTCCGGGCTCGGCTACGCGGAAGCGGCGGCCACCCTCGGCATACCCGTCGGCACCGTACGCTCGCGCCTCTCCCGCGCCCGCACCCGACTGCGCAGACTCGCGGCCGAGGAACTGCGCGCCGCGCAGCAGAACACGGAACCGCTCCCGATCCCCGGACAAGTACAGGGCAGCCGCAGCACCGCGGCCCGGCCGCACAAGGAGACGCACCGATGATCCGCAACTCGCGGCGGCACACCGAACCGCTCGACCACGCGGAACTGGCCCGTCTACTGCCGGCGCCGGCCGATCCCCGCCTGGCGGCCGACCGCCAGGACCTGCTCGAGGAGCACCTGATGAGCGAGATCCACCGGCCCGACCAGGCCGCCCCCGCGGCCGCCCCGGTACGGCGCCCGCTGCGCCGCACCGTCCTCTTCGCGGCGCCGGTCGCCGCGGCCGCGGCCCTCGCCGTGGTCGTCTCCCTGAACACCCCGGCCGACACCGTCGGCTCCCCACGGCTGGTCAGGGCACCCGTCGTGCGGATCGAGGAGGGGAGCACCGTCCAGCTCGCCTCGACGGTCCACGCGATCGCCGCCGCCGCGACGGCGCGCACCACGCCCCAGCCCGGACCGGGCCAGTTCGTCTACGTCAAGAGCCAGGTCTCCTTCATGGCCACCCGTCACAACGCGGACACCGGGGAGTCCGCCACCTGGGTCCAGCCGCTGCACGACCGCGAGGTGTGGAAGTCCCCCGACGGCACCAAGGGCTGGCTGGTCGAGCCGGGCTACCAGTCGAAGGGCGGCATCACGCTGGACACCAAGGAGCCCCGCGAGCAGCTGACCTACCAGTGGCTCGCGGCCCAGCCCGCCGACCCCGACGCGCTGCTGAAGTCCGTCTACTCGACGGTGAGCGGCGACCGGGACCACGACCAGCAGGCGTTCAACGAGATCGGCTCCATCATCCGCGAGCAGCTCGTCCCCTCCGCCCTCGCCGCCGCGCTCTACGAGGCCGCCGGCAAGATCCCGGGCGTGGTGGTGGTCGAGCACGCGCAGGACGTCTCCGGCCGCGACGGGATCGCGTTGGCGCGGCTCGACCCCCAGACCGGCGAGCGATCGGAGTGGATCTTCGATCGGGAGAGCCACCAGTACCTCGGCAGCCGTGGCGTGCAGGTCCGGGAGGAGTACGGCATCAAGCCCGGCACCGTCGTGGAGCGCACGACCATCGTCACCCGGGCCGTCGTCGACGCGAAGAACCAGCGCCCCGGCGCCGGGCAGGCCACGGCCTGACGGTCCCACGCCCGATGGGGGCCGCCGCCGCAACGGGAACACCCCGGCACCGGCGGCCCCTCAACGATCGGGCCCACCTCGTCGGTCATCGGCGGAGCCGCCCCCGCCCAGCAGGGCGGCGGCCACCTGGTCGAAGTACGGTGTCACCTCGGGCAGGGTCGCGGCGGCGAGCACCTCGCTGCGCACCACGGTCCGCACCACGCTGATGCCCAGCAGCCACGCGCTGAACAGCTCCGCCCGCAGATCCGCGTCCGGCCCGTCGACCAGGGCGCGCAGGCCCGCGATGTAGGTGTCGCACACCTGGTCGTGCAGCTGACCGCGGATCGTCTCGTCGCCGGCCGACCGCAGCATGGCGATGAACGGGTGGTCGCCCACCGACTCCGGCCGTTCCTCGCGGAGGATCATCTCCAGCAGCCTGTAAGGGAGTTGGCCGGGCGGGCCGGCCAGCACGGCCCCGGCCTCCTGCGCGTCCTCGGCCGACGCCTCCTCGAACAGCTTCCGCTTCGAACCGAAGTACCGGAACACCAACGAGGCGTCCACGCCCACGTCCTGGGCGATGCCGCGGACGTTCGCCCCGGCGTAGCCCTCGCGGCCGAAGTGGACCCGGGCGGCCGCCAGCAGGGCGGCTCGGGTGGCCTCCCGGTCGCGCTTGTGGCGCGGCGGCCGGCCGCTCGACGGTGCGGTCACGGCATTCTCCCGGTGGATCGACAGGCGCTGCGGCATCAAGTCATCAGCTGTTGACATGGTATCCCGGCGCGATTAGCTTCGACCGAGTCATCAATCGATGACTTGGCGGCACGCGTATGCGCACGCCTTCCCACAGGTCGGTTCCCGCCGCACCGGCGTTCCCCGCCGCGAGTTCTCCCGTGTTCACCGTTCCGTGGAGGTCCCAGCGTGAAAACGATTGTTGTCTCGGGTGGTACGGACGGCATCGGCAAGGCCGTTGCCCTGACGCACCTGGGGCGCGGCGACGAGGTCGTCGTCCTCGGCCGCAACGCCGAGAAGGGCGCCGAGGTTCTCGCGGAGGCCGAGCGCATCGGCGCCAGGGGCCGCGCACACTTCATCGCCGCCGACCTCAGCCTGGTCAGCGAGACCCGCAGGGCCGTCGGTGAGATCCGGGACCGGTTCGCCGGGATCGACGGACTGGTCCTGTGCGCCCAGCACTTCCGATCCACGCGCCTGGTCACGACCGAGGGCTTCGAGCACACCTTCGCGCTGTACTACCTCAGCCGCTTCGTCCTCAGCCACGAACTGGCCGACCTGCTGGCCGCCGCACCGTCACCCGTCGTGGTCAACGTCTGCGGCCCGGGCGTCGACTTCGGCGAGATCCGCTGGGACGACCTGGGCCGTGAGCGCGACTACAGCGGCATCGACGCCCTGATGCAGGGCAGCCGCCTCAACGACCTGCTCGGCGTCGGGTTCGCCCAGCGGCGGCCGGCCGGTCCGGTGCGGTACGTGCTGCTGAACCCGGGCAGCGTCCGCACCGGCTTCTCGGGCGAGTACGACCCGGTCATGGCCGAGCAGATAGAGGCCGCGCGGCGGAACGCCAGGCCGGTGGAGGAGGGGATCGTGCCGGTCCTGGCGGCGCTCGACGCGCCGCCCGCCGAGACCCTCTCCGCCTCCATGACGGGCGCGCCGCTGGAGCTCACCGGCCCCGCCTTCGACCCCGAGGCGGCGCGGCGCCTCCACGAGCTGACCACCGCGCTGCTCGCCGACGCGGCCTCCTGAACCGGGACCGGGAGGACCCCGGCCGCGACGCCCGCCTCCCGGCGGCCCCTCAGGGCCGGCCGAGCGCCTGGCGGTACCAGGGGGCGGCCTCGGGGAGGCGGGCCAGGGGGCCGGGGCCGGGCGGGCAGGCGGCGAGGTGCCAGATCCGGTCGCTGCGGTACCAGTGGTCGCGGGCGATCAGGCCGAACTGCCGCTCGGAGACCCGGCCGGGCGCGGCGGCCAGCAGTCGGCGGCACTCCTCCCAGGGGGTGTCCGGGCCGTCCGGGGCGGGCAGCAGGCCGAGGGCGGCCAGGGCCGTGAGCAGGTCGCCGCCGCGGACCGGGGCGGGGTGCGAGGCGTGGTGGACGCCCGTCGGGGCGGCCTGCCCGTCCAGGGCGAGCGCGGTGATCAGCCGGGCCAGGTCGGCGCGGTCGACCATCGAGAGCCGGGTGCGGCCGCCCTCCCAGCGGACCGGCACCCGGCGGACCAGCTCCGCCAGCGCGGGCACCACCCAGCGGTCCCCGGTGCCGGTCACCAGTCCGGGGCGCAGCACGCACCCGCCGGCCGCCAGCGCGTGGCGCTCGCCGAGCAGCCGGGTGCGGCTGGCCTCGGACACCGGGGCGGGCGGCACCTCGTCCACCTCGATGCCCTGGTGCGGGCCCTCGCCGTAGACCGCGGCCGTGGAGAGGTGGACGATCCGCCGCACCCCGGCGCGGGTGGCGGCCGCCATCAGGGCGGCGGTGCCCCGGTCGTTGACCGCCTCGCACTCCTCGGCTCCGCCGTCGACCCGGGAGGCGAGGTGCACCAGTGCCCCGGCGCCCGTACAGAGCTCCGTGAGCGCCGCCGGGTCGGCCAGGTCGCCCGGGACCCAGACGGGGCCCGGTACGGCCTCCTGGGGCCGTGTGCGGGCCAGGGCGCGTACCCGGACGCCGCGCGCGGCGAGGGCCGCGAGCACGCCGGAGCCGATGAAGCCGGTCGCCCCGGTCAGCGCGACCGTGGTGGGCGCCGCGGGACCGTGTTCCGTCGCCATCTCCGAGCCTCCCTGCCGAATCCCCGAGCCCTCGGACTCCGAGCCCCCGAGCCTCCCCGCCGACCGGCCGGTCAGTCTAGCCAGGAGGCGCTCCGGTGGGGAGACACCCGTACGGAGGGGGTGGGGGGATGGCCCGGGGTAAGGCCCACCTAGGCTGTATGTCAAGCAAAACGGGCGAACCGGACCCGCGTTTTGGACCACGAGGACGGAAAGCAGGACCCGCCGATGGGCGACGGAATGTCAGGAATGCACCACCACGGCGGGATGACCCAACTAGGCCCGTTCAGCTTGTCCAACGTCTGGACCTGGTCCCCCGACTGGGTGTTCCTGCTCGGCGGACTGGTCCTCCTGGGGCTGTACGCGGCGGGCGTGGTGCGGCTGTACCGGCGCGGCGACCGCTGGCCGATCGGCCGGGCGGTCGGCTGGGCGGCGGGTGTCGCCACCATGCTGCTGGTCACCTGCACCGGGCTGAACGACTACGGCATGGTGCTGTTCAGCGCGCACATGATCCAGCACATGGTGCTCTCCATGCTGACGCCGATCCTGCTGCTGCTGGGCGCCCCGATCACGCTGGCGCTGCGCGCCCTGCGCCCGGCCGGCAAGG
This sequence comes from Kitasatospora sp. NPDC056800, assembly GCF_042789775.1. Taxonomy (NCBI): domain Bacteria; kingdom Bacillati; phylum Actinomycetota; class Actinomycetes; order Kitasatosporales; family Streptomycetaceae; genus Kitasatospora; species Kitasatospora sp. NPDC056800. The sequence goes on from NZ_JBHUAL010000016.1 coordinate 55,792, forward strand.
GCCGTCCGCGCGGGCCGCGCGAGCTGCTGGTGGCGCTGCTGCACAGCCGGTACATGCGGATCGTCTCGCACGCGGCGTTCACCATCCCGATGTTCATCGCGAGCCTGTACGGGGTCTACTTCACCCCGCTGTTCGACTTCCTGATGCAGTACCGCCTCGGGCACATCTTCATGATGGTGCACTTCCTGCTCACCGGTCTGGCCTTCTTCTGGCCGATCATGGGCGTGGACCCGGGCCCGCACCGCCCGGGCCACGTGATGCGGATCATCGAGCTGTTCATGGGGATGCCGTTCCACGCCTTCTTCGGCGTGGCGGTGATGATGGCGGGCCACCCGCTGGTCACCACCTTCACCGTGGAGGGCGCACCACCGGGGACCAACCTGCTGGAGGACCAGAAGCTGGCCGGCGGCATCACCTGGGCGTTCGGCGAGATCCCGACCGCGATCGTGCTGATCGCGCTGGTCTACCAGTGGATGGGCTCCGAACAGCGGCAGGCCCGCCGCCGCGACCGCTCCGAGGAGCGCACCGGCGACGCCGAGCTGGAGGCGTACAACGCCTACCTGGCCTCGCTGCACAAGCGCGACCGGCGCCCCGGCTCGGCTCCAGCCGCCCCGGTGGCGGGCGCCACCCCGGCGGCCGAGGCCGGCTGAGGCCACCCCACCACTCACCGCGGAACGACCGTTCCCGGGAACCCCCGTTCCGCCTCCGGAACGGGGGTTCCGCCGTTCCGGGACCGCCCCGGAACGGTCGTTCCGCCGCAGGCGTTCGAACGTATATGCACGTCCTGCTGTTCGTCGCCGTCCTGCTCTGCGGGTCCGTCCCGCTCTGGCTGCTCGGCTTCCTCGGCCTGGCGCTGTACCACCGCCGCCGGCCCGTGCCGGCCGGCTCCGACTACCTGGTGGTCCTGGGCGCCGCGCTGGAGGGCTGCGAGCCCGGGCCCCCGCTGGCGGCCCGGCTGGACGCCGCGCTGGCACGTTTCGCCGCCGAGGAGGCCGCCGGGTACGCCCCGCTGGTCGTGGTGACCGGCGGGAAGGGCCCGCACGAGGACTGCACCGAGGCCGCCGCGATGGCCCGCTACCTGGTCGCCCGGGGCGTCCCGGCCGAGCGGATCCGGCGCGAGGAGCGGGCCGTGAACACCGCCGAGAACCTGCGTTTCAGCGCCGCCCTGATGGCCGCCGAGCGCCCCGGCTACCGCTGCACGGTGGTCACCAACGGCTTCCACACCGTCCGCTCCGCCCTCGCCGCCCGCCGGGCCGGCGCCCCCGCCGCCGTGCTCGGCGCGGACGGCCCGCTGGCGCACGGCCCGTACCTCCTGCTGCGCGAGGCCGTCGGCACCGCCCTCGCCCTGTGGCGCCCGCACGGGGCCGCCCTGCTCCTGGTGGTGGCGGCGGCCGGGGCCGGGGCGCTGCTCGGACTGTCCTGAGGACGGTCCCGGGGCAGCGCGGTCCCGGGGCAGAGCGGTCCCGGGGCACAGCGGTCCCGATGCCGGGCTCTGGATCGTGTCGTACCCCTCCGCCAGGATGGAGGCGGAGCCGAGTGCGGAGGGGGCACGAGCGTGTCCAAGTGGAGCGCGTTGCAGCGGGCCTGCGTCCTGGTGGCCCTGGCGGCCGCCCTGGTCGCGGCGGTGGTGGGCGGGCTGGCCGCCTGGCAGTGGGTGTTCGACGACCCGGGGTGGCTGTCCTGGCACGGGTGGGTGTTCGGGGCCGCCCTGCTGGCGGGCGCGGCGGCCTCTGGACCGTTCCTGCGGTACGAGGTCTCCCCCGGCGCGGTCGTGGGCATCGGCCTGTTCCTGCTCGTGCCGCCGCTGGTCGGCGTCCTGATGGCGGCGTCCGCCACGGACGACATCCGGAGCTGGATGCGCACCGACAAGGCGGTGACGGCCACCCTGAGCGGCTGCCACGTCTCCGGTTCGGAGACCCTGGAGAGCGACCGCGGCCCGATCGGCTCGATCGACGTCTACAGCTGCACCTACCGCTGGACGGCGGCCGGGCAGGACTGGGAGCAGGTCCGCCGCTCCCGCGACGGCGACCACCCGGACGGCCATCGGGAGCAGGTGTGGGCGGACGGTTCGACCGGCGAGGTGGCCGAGCACCGGCCGGTCAGGATCGGCATGGGCATCCTGGTCGCGCTCGCCTGTCTGGTCGGCACCGTGCTGGTGTGGGGCGGCCAGGCGCTCCTGCTGCACGAGACCGGCCTGCTCGGCCGCCGGCGGCCGGCCGGCGCCTGAGCACGGAGGAGGCCCCCGGGCTGGTCCGTACGGACCGACCGGGGGCCTCCGGTGCCTCAACTCGCCTGGATTCAGCCGAGGTTGGCGAGCGCCTCGTTGAAGGTCTTCGACGGGCGCATCACGGCGGCGGCCTTGGCCGGGTCCGGCTGGTAGTAGCCGCCGAGGTCGACCGGCGAGCCCTGGACGGCGATCAGCTCGTCCACGATGGCCGACTCCTGCTCGGTCAGCGTCGCGGCCAGGCCGGCGAAGGCCTGGGCCAGCTCGGCGTCGTCGGTCTGCTTGGCCAGCTCCTGGGCCCAGTAGGTGGCCAGGTAGAAGTGGCTGCCGCGGTTGTCGATGCCACCGAGGCGGCGGCTCGGCGACTTGTCCTCGTTGAGGAAGGTGCCGGTGGCGCGGTCCAGGGTGTCGGCCAGCACCTGGGCGCGGGCGTTGTCCGTGGTGGTGGCCAGGTGCTCGAAGCTGGCGGCCAGCGCGAAGAACTCGCCCAGGCTGTCCCAGCGCAGGTAGTTCTCCTTGACCAGCTGCTGGACGTGCTTCGGGGCGGAGCCGCCGGCGCCGGTCTCGAACAGGCCGCCGCCCGCCATCAGCGGGACGACCGACAGCATCTTGGCGCTGGTGCCCAGCTCCAGGATCGGGAACAGGTCGGTCAGGTAGTCACGCAGCACGTTGCCGGTCACCGAGATGGTGTCCTCGCCGCGGCGGATGCGCTCCAGCGAGAACGTGGTGGCGTCGACCGGGGACTTGATCTCGATCTGCAGGCCGGTGGTGTCGTGCTCCGGCAGGTACTTCTTGACCTTCTCGATCAGCACCGCGTCGTGGGCGCGGTTCTCGTCCAGCCAGAACACCGCCGGGACGCCGGTGGCGCGGGCGCGGGTGACGGCCAGCTTGACCCAGTCCTGGATCGGCAGGTCCTTGGTCTGGCAGGCGCGGAAGATGTCGCCCGGCTGGACGGCCTGCTCCAGCACCACGTTGCCCTCGGCGTCGACCAGGCGGACGGTGCCCGCGGCGGCGATCTCGAAGGTCTTGTCGTGCGAGCCGTACTCCTCGGCCTTCTGGGCCATCAGGCCGACGTTCGGCACCGAGCCGATGGTCGCCGGGTCCAGGGCGCCGTGGGCGCGGCAGTCGTCGATGACGGCCTGGTACACGCCGGAGTAGCTGCTGTCCGGCAGCACGGCGAGGGTGTCGGCCTCCTTGCCGTCCGGGCCCCACATGTGGCCGGAGGTGCGGATCATGGCCGGCATCGAGGCGTCGACGATGACGTCGCTCGGCACGTGCAGGTTGGTGATGCCCTTGTCGGAGTCGACCATGGCCAGGGCCGGGCCCTCGGCCAGCTCGGCCTCGAAGGAGGCCTTGATCTCGGCGCCCAGGTGCGGCACGTTGTCGAGGCCGGCCAGGATGCCGCCGAGGCCGTTGTTCGGGTTCAGGCCGGCGGCGACGAGCACCTCGCCGTACTTGGCGAAGGTCTTCGGGAAGAAGGCGCGGACCACGTGGCCGAAGATGATCGGGTCGGAGACCTTCATCATGGTGGCCTTGAGGTGCACCGAGAACAGCACGCCCTCGGCCTTGGCCCGGGCGATCTGCGCGGCCAGGAACTCGTTCAGGGCGGCGACGTGCAGCACCGAGGCGTCGACGACCTCGCCCGCCAGCACCGGCACCTTCTCGCGCAGCACGGTGGTGGTGCCGTCCTCGCCGAGCAGCTCGATGCGCAGCGCACCGTCACCGGCGATCACGGCGGACTTCTCGGTCGACCGGAAGTCGTTCTCACCCATGGTGGCGACGTTGGTCTTGGAGTCGGCCGTCCAGGCACCCATGCGGTGCGGGTGGGTCTTGGCGTAGTTCTTGACCGACTGCGGGGCGCGGCGGTCCGAGTTGCCCTCGCGCAGGACCGGGTTGACGGCGCTGCCCTTGACCTTGTCGTACCGGGCGCGGACGTCCTTGTCCTCGTCGGTCTGCGGGTCGTCCGGGTAGTCCGGCAGGGCGTAGCCCTGGGCCTGGAGCTCGGCGACGGCGGCCTTGAGCTGCGGCACCGAGGCCGAGATGTTCGGCAGCTTGATGATGTTGGCATCCGGGGTCTTGGCCAGCTCACCCAGCTCGGCCAGCGCGTCGCCGATCCGCTGCGCCTCGGTCAGACGCTCCGGGAAGCTCGCGATGATCCGCCCGGCCAGGGAGATGTCGCGGGTCTCCACGCGCACACCCGCGGTCGAGGCGTACGCCTGCACCACGGGCAGGAACGAGTAGGTCGCCAGGGCCGGAGCCTCGTCGGTGTGCGTATAGATGATGGTCGAGTCAGTCATCGGTACTCCGCTTCACGTCTCCAACGTCTTGACGTCAAGATATCTCGTCACGGGCCTCCGACTCCACCTCCCCCCGTTTCCGGGCGCGCACCGGCCCGGCCGGCGGGCGCCCCGGCCCTCCCGGAGGGGCGTTCCGACGGGCGGCGTGGAGGACGGAACGGAGGTCGTGACGGGGGACGGGTTCCACGGTCGTCCGGGTCGGGGCGCTCGGCAAGCGGAGCGCCCGACCAGTGGTTTGGTCCACTCGGGTGAGCCGAACGTCAGGAGTGCGTCAACGCACGACCGCATTCGGTCAACGGCGCGTCAGGACCGGAGCCTCCCGGGCCGGGTCGACCTAGCGTCGAGGCAGTAGTTCCGGCAGGCACCACCACCCCACTCGGGAGCATTCGCATGGCCCGCGCCGTCTGGCACGTTCCGGTCACCGTCTCCGGCACCGGAAGCACCACCGCACTCCGCCTGTTCCGCCTGCGCGACGGCCGCCGCTGTGCGGTCGGATTCTCCAGCCCCGAGGCCCTCGCCGCCCTCCTCGGGCCCGACCAGGCCCGCACCGAGCTCGGCGAGCCCGCCCTCCGCGACCTCACCGCCCCGCTCGGGATCGACACCCTGGTACTGGACCCGCGGCTGGTCGCCCCCTCGGTCGCGGCCCCCTCCGCCGCCACTCCCTCCGCCACGGCCCCGTCCAGGACCGCCCCGCCCGGCCGCGCCCCCGTCGCGGCGCCCTCCGCCCCGGCCCCGACCGTCCAGTTCCAGCACCGGTGACCGCCCCGCTCCGGCTCGTCCCGGACGAGCCGGACCCGGCGGGGCGGGCCCGCCCGGCCCGGGCGCTGCACGCGATCGCCCGGATCAGCCACGGCCCCGTCCCGCTCGACTTCGACCGCCTCGCGGCGGAGTTCCCCGCCGTCCAGAGCGGCCTGGCCCTGGCCGGTGAGGCCGACCTCGAACTGCGCCTCGCCTGCACCGGCCCCGAGGAGTTACGGACGATCTCCACCGCGCTGTACCGCGCGGGCGCCGCCAAGGTGCGCGTCGACCTCGTCCTGCGCGCCCTCACCCCGGCCCCGGTCACCCTGCGCCCGGTGCCCTGACCGACCCCGTACGGGCTTCGCGCCGCGCTCCCCTGCCCGGGAGCGGGGCGCGGGGCCCGTACGGCGCTCACTCCTCCCCGGGCCGCGGGTTCGGGTTGACCGCCTGGCCGTCGATGGGCTCGCCCCAGGCGTCCTCGCCATCCGCGTCGACGCAGTAGCCGCTGCCCTCGACGTGCCCGCCCGCGCCCCGGCACTGGTCGGCGGTGACGTCCCGGCGCCCGGTCGCCGCCGCCGGACCGGCGGCGGCCACGGTCCCGGCCGCGGTGAGCGGGAGGAGCAGGAGGGCGGAGGCGGTCGCGGCGGCCACCCGGGCCGGCAGTGAGCTGTTCATGCGGACCACGACAGCACGCCACCGGACCCCCGGCGACCACAGGACGCCCGCCCGGGTGGCCCCCGCCCTCCGCCGCTCCCGCGCCGGAGCCGCTACTCCCGCGCCAGCGCCGCGATGGCCGCGAGCAGCAGCGCCGAGCCCGCCAGCAGGCCCGCCGTCAGCGGCTCGCCGAGGCAGAGCACGCCGATCACCGCCGCGGTCGCGGGCTCCAGCAGGACCAGCACCGCGGCCGTCGTGCTGGGCACGGTGGTCAGGCCGGTGAAGTACCAGCGGTAGGCGAACAGGGTGGGCACGGTGCCGAGGAAGAGCAGCGCCACCGCGGTCACCAGCGGGTCCCCGTCGACCGGCAGGACGCCCTGGACGCCCTGGACGGCGACGAGCGGAAGCAGGCAGAGCAGCCCGGTGGTGAAGGCGCCGGCGCCGGCCCGGGCCGAGCCGCCGCCCCGGGCCCAGAGGGTGAGGCCGCTCTGGCCGGCGCCCGCGAGGACGGCCAGCGCGACGCCGAGGGCCGGGCGCGGGCCCGCCGCCGGGGCGGCCACCAGCAGGGCGAGGCCGGCCAGGGCCAGGGCGACCGCGGCCGCCGTTCGACGGGTCAGGCGTTCGCCGAGCAGCAGGTGGGCGCCGAGGCTGGTGAACACCGGGCCGGCGCCGATGGTGATCAGGGTGCCCAGCCCGAGGCCCGCGTACCGCACCGAGCCGAAGTAGGCGCACTGGCTGACCGCCAGACCGAGCCCGGTCAGCGCGGCGGCGCGCCACCCGGCAGCGCCCCGCCGACCGCGCGGCCGGCGGCCCGGCAGCAGGGCCAGGCAGAGCGCGGCGACGCCGAAGCGCCAGCAGGAGACGCCCGCCGGGCCGAGCCCGCTGGTGCTCATCAGCAGTGCGGAGACGGCGCCGCCGACGCCCCAGGCGACGGCGGCGGCGGAGATGGACAGGAGGCCGCGCCGGAAGGGCACGGCGGTGTACGAGGTCATGCGTCGGTACTCCACGATGAGTTGCCGGTTCAGGTCCGCTGGGTACGCGGGCGGCAGTCATCGCCCCGGCTGCGGGCAGTCCCGTCGGGCCGGAGGAGGTGGAGTGGGCCGCCCGCTAGCGGGTCGGCGGGGGGAGGATCACGAATCGCACGGGGCCAGCCTACGCGCGGTCCGGCCCCGGCGTTCGTGATCTTTCCTTCGCCCACGGACGGGACGTACGGTCGTCCTGGCCGGGACTCCCGGTGGCACGTCCCCCTCGACGAAGGAGCGGAACACGATGGACCAGCTGACGTACGACGAGGTCGAGGCCGCCGGGAAGCGGATCGCCGGGCGGGTGCGCCCGGTGGCGGTGGCACCGGGGGACGACGGCGGACGGACCTGGCTGGCGCTGGAGTTCCTCCAGCACACCGGCAGCTTCAAGGCGCGCGGCGCGCAGAACTTCCTGCTGGCGCACGCCGAGGCGGGCACCCTCCCGGACGCCGGGGTGACCATCGCCTCGGGCGGCAACGCCGGGCTGGCCTGCGCCTGGGCGGCCCGCGAACTCGGCGTCCGGGCAACGGTGTTCCTGCCCGAGACGGCCTCCCCGGTGAAGCTGGCGCGGCTGCGCTCGTACGGCGCCGAGGTACGGCTGGCGGGCCGGGAGTACGCGGAGGCGCTGGCCGCCTGCGAGGAGTTCGCGGCCGGCAGCGGGGCGCTGTCCTCGCACGCGTACGACCACCCGCTGATCGCCGCCGGCGCCGGGACGGTCCTGTCGGAGATCCGCGCCGGGGTGCCCGGGCTGGACACGGTGGTGGTGTCGGTCGGCGGCGGCGGGCTGTTCGCCGGGGTGGCGGTGGCGGCCCGCGAGCACGGCATCCGGGTGCTCGCCGTGGAGCCGACGGGCAGCCGCGCGCTGAACGCCGCCCTGGCCGCGGGCCGCCCGGTGGACGTCCCGGTGGACTCCGTCGCCCAGGACTCGCTCGGGGCCCGCCGGGCCACCGCCCTCGCCGTGGACGCCGCCGCGCACGAGGGCGTCCGGTCGGTGCTGGTCGACGACGAGGCCATCGTGCGCGCCCGCCGGCAGCTCTGGGAGGACCGCCGGATCGCCGTCGAGTACGCGGCCGCCACGGCGCTCGCCGCCGTCGACCGGGCCGAGGGCGAGCGCGTCGCCGTGCTGCTCTGCGGCGCCAACACCGACCCGTCCGATCTGGTGGACTAGCGCCGCTCCGCTATACGGAGCCCACTATTCCCATCCTCGGGAATTTCCCCTATCATGCGACCCCGCACGGCGCGGCCCGAATTTCGGTCGGATCGATCGGATACGTAATATGCCGGGCACCATAACGCCCCCTACCTGCAAGGATGTCCGGAAAAGAATGTAAACATTCAGTAATGAAATCTGTGCAGAGGGGGCTGAAAAGTCCTAGTGTGTGGCAACTCTCATCGCTCCGCCCACCCCGGAGTCCCCACACACAGAGAGATCGTTCATGGCTTCCCTCAACCAGATCTCGCCGCCCGGCCAGGGCACCGGTTCCGAAACCGGCACCGCCCAGCGGTCGCTGCGCCGCCACGTCGGCCTCGTCGGCCTCATGTGGGCCTCGGTCGGCTCGATCATCGGCTCCGGCTGGCTGTTCGGCGCCAAGGAGGGCGTCGTGGCGGCCGGCCCGGCCGCCGTCGTCTCCTGGGGCATCGGCACGGTGGCGATCGTGCTGCTCGCGCTCGTGCACGCCGAGCTCGGCAGCATGTTCCCGGTCTCGGGCGGTACCGCGCGGTACCCGCACTACGCCTTCGGCGGCCTCGCCGGGATGTCCTTCGGCTGGTTCTCCTGGCTCCAGGCGGCCACCGTCGCGCCGATCGAGGTCGAGGCGATGATCGGCTACGCCCGGCACTGGCCCTGGGCGGGCGGCCTGCTCAACGACAACAACACCCTCACCGCCAGCGGCTTCGCCGTCGCCACCGTGCTCATGGCGGTGTTCGTCGCGGTGAACTTCCTGGGCGTGCGCGTCCTGGCCCGCACCAACAACGTCGCCACCTGGCTGAAGATCTTCGTCCCGCTGTTCACGATCTTCGTGCTCGCCGTGACCAACTTCCACGGCTCCAACTTCACCTCGCACGGCTTCGCCCCGTTCGGCGCCCAGGGCGTGCTCGCGGCGATCAGCACCAGCGGCATCATCTTCGCCCTGCTCGGCTTCGAGCAGGCCATCCAGCTGGCCGGCGAGAGCCGCAACCCCAAGCGCGACATCCCCCGCGCCGTCCTCGGCTCGGTCGCCATCGGCGCCGTGGTCTACACCCTGCTCCAGGTCGTCTTCATCGGCGCGCTGCCGGTCAGCTCCTTCGCCAACGGCTGGGACAAGCTCGACTTCCCCGGCATCGACGGCCCCTTCGCGGGCCTCGCCACCACCGTCGGCCTCGGCTGGCTGGCCTGGGTGCTGTACGCCGACGCCGTGATCTCCCCCGGCGGCAGCGGGCTGATCTACACCACCTCGACCTCGCGCATCTCCTACGGCCTGAGCCGCAACGGCTACGCCCCGCAGCGCTTCGAGGAGCTGGACAAGAACGGCGTGCCGTGGTTCGGCCTGGTCATCGCCTTCGTCACCGGTGTGATCTGCTTCCTGCCCTTCCCGAGCTGGCAGGAGCTGGTCGGCTTCATCACCTCCGCCAGCGTGCTGATGTACGCCGGCGCCCCGCTGGCCTTCGGCGCGATGCGCCGCCGGCTGCCCGACCGCGAGCGCCCCTACCGGCTGCCGGCGGGCGGCGTGATCTCCCCGGCCGCGTTCGTGGTCTCCAGCCTGATCATCTACTGGTCCGGCTGGCACACCCTCTCCCGCCTGGGCGTCGCGATCGTGCTCGGCTACGTCCTGCTCGGGAGCTACGCCGCGTACGCGATCAGGAAGGGCCTGCCGAACGCGCCGCGACTGAGCTGGAAGGCCGCCCAGTGGCTGCCGCCCTACCTGATCGGCCTCGGCCTGATCTCCTGGCTCGGCGGCTTCGGCGACGGCATCGGCCGGATCCCGCTGTGGACCGACATGGCCCTGGTGTCGGTGTTCTCGGTGGCCATCTACTACTGGGCGATCCGGGTGGCGCTGCCGGCCGAGGAGATCGAGCAGGAGGTCGCCGACGTCGAGGTGGTCGACGAGGGCGGCCACTGACCGCCGACGAACGACAGGACGGGCCCGCCGGCCGTGCGACCGGCGGGCCCGTCCGCGTCCGTCAGAGGCTCAGCACCGTCCGCAGCGCCGCGGCGAACTCGGCCTCCGCGTCCCGCGGCGGGCCGGGCGAGCGCCAGGCGACGAAGCCGTCCGGGCGGACCAGCACCGCGCCCAGCGGGCCGATGCCGTGCAGGGCGGCGAAGTCCGCGCCGGGCTCCGGCGCCAGGTCGTCCTCGGCCCCGTCGCCGATCCGGAAGCCGTCCAGCGGGACGGCCAGCCGGTCGGCCGCACGCCGGGCGCCCGCCTGCCAGGCACCGCCCTCGGGGCCGGTGAGCAGCACCATCGCCTGCTCGTACAGGTCCAGCGTGGAGAGCCTCACCCCCGCCCGCAGCAGCCACTGGTGCGGGGCCCGGCTGCCCGGCTCGCCCGCCGACTCGAACTGCTCGGGGACCACCGGGCCGTCCCGGTCCGCACCGACCACCGCGCCCACCGGGTACCGGTAGCCGAGCGCCACCGCCAGCACCCCGGCCTGCCGGCCCGCGCCGGGCACCACCGCGTAGCCCGGGTGGCTGTGCTCGGCGGACCGCGCCGAGGCCCGCTCGCCGGTCACCCGGGCGACCGGGCGGCGCTCCTGCCCGTACGTCTCCAGCAGCCCCGGCCCGGCCCAGCCGCAGAGCACGGCGGAGATCTTCCACGCCAGGTTGTGGGCGTCCTGGATGCCGGTGTTGGAACCGAACGCCCCGGTCGGGGACATCTCGTGGGCGGAGTCCCCGGCGAGCAGGACCCGCCCGGCGCCGTACCGCTCGGCCACCCGCTCGGCGGCGTGCCAGGGCGCCCGGCCGGTGACCTCGACGTCCAGTTCCGGCAGGCCGACGGCGGTGCGGATGTGCCGCTCGCAGCGCTCGTCGGTGAAGGCCTCCAGCGGCTCGCCCTGCTCGGGGTGCCAGGGCGCGTGGAAGACCCACTCCTCCTGGTTGTCCACCGGCAGCAGCGCGCCGTCCGCCTCCGGGTTGGTCAGGTAGCAGGCGATGAAGTGCCGGTCGCCGACCACCTCGGCCAGGCGCTTGGCCCGGAAGGTGATGCTGACGTTGTGGAACAGCTCGCCCTTGCCGGACTGGCCGATGCCCAGCCGCTCGCGGACCGGGCTGCGCGGGCCGTCCGCGGCGATCAGGAACTCCGAGCGCACCACCCGCCGCTCGCCGCTCTCCCGGCTGCGCAGCACCGAGGTGACGCCCTCCGCGTCCTGCTCGAAGGAGACCAGTTCGGTGCTGAACCGCAGGTCGCCGCCGAGCTCGCGGGCGGCCCGCCGCAGCACCGGCTCCAGGTCGTTCTGGCTGCACAGGCACCAGGAGCTGGGGCTGAACCGGGCCAGCCGGCCGCCCGGGTCGATCTCCCGGAACAGCCACTCCTGCTCGGCGCCGGTCAGCGACGGCGCCTGGAGGATGCCGTGGTTGGGGGCCAGGATCGAGGCCGCCTCACGGATCGCGGGTTCGATCCCGGCCACCCGGAACAGCTCCATGGTGCGGACGTTGTTGCCGCGACCCCGCGGGTGGTGCGAGGTGTCGGCGTGCTTCTCGACCAGCAGGTGCCCGACCCCGAGCCGCCCGAGGAAGAGCGAGGCCGACAGCCCGACCAGCGAGCCGCCCACGATGAGGACCGGCACCCGGTCGTCAACCTTCGGATTCATCAATTGCTCCACCCTGTCAGGGGATTCCGCGGCCCGGAGACTGGGCTCGGCGCCGCCCTCGGCGGGCCCGCTCGACCGGGGGCCCCGCTCTTCCATCCCCCGCCGGAGGGGGCCCGTGGCGCCCCTTCGCCCGGATGGCCCGCAAATCTCGCGCCGCGCCCGCCGCGCCGCCCACGATCGACCTCAGGCCTGGCGCCGACGCGCCCGGCCGACCCGCCGTCGCACCGCCCTCCCAGGCCGGGGAGCACCCGCCGGGCACGGCCGACACGGCCCGCAGCGTGCGGCCCAGAGCAGAAAGTGGATCATGACAACTCTGTCCGAACCCCAGCCGAAGCAGCACGACGAGGCCGACACCCGGCTGCGGGTCGTGCTGATGCTGGAGATCCAGGACGGCGCCCAGCAGCGCTTCCTCGACGTGTACGAGCAGCTGCGCCACCAGGTGGCCTCGGTCCCCGGACACGTCAGCGACCAGCTGTGCCAGTCGATCAACGACCCGCGCCAGTGGCTGATCACCAGCGAGTGGAAGGACCAGGAGACCTTCCTGGAGTGGGTGGACAGCCCGGCCCACCGGGAGATGGTCAAGCCGATGCACGGCTGCGTCAGCGACAACTTCCGCTCGCTGCGCTACGCCGTGCTGCGCGAGACCTCCGCGGCCGGCTCGACCGGCACCCGGGCCCCGATGGAGGTGCCGCCCGGGCTGCCGCGCACCACTCCCGCCGGGCACGTCGGCCCGCCCAGGGTCGACCCCGGCCCGGACGGGGTGGTGCGCCACGCGCTGACCTTCACCGTCAAGCCCGGCAGCGAGCCCGAGGTGGCCTGCATCCTCTCCGGCTACGCCTCCCCCCGGGCCGAGGTGGACGAGCACACCCGGCTGCGCCGCACCTCGCTGTTCATGCTCGGCAACCGGGTGGTCCGCGCCGTCGAGGTGATCGGCAACCTCGGCGACGCGCTGCGCCACGTGGCGATGCAGCCCGAGGTGCGGGCCGTCGAGGAGGCGCTCAACCCGCACCTGGAGGAGAGCCGCCAACTGGGCGACCCGCAGGCCGCCCGGGCGTTCTTCGCCAGGGCCGCGCTGCCCGCCCGGCACCAGGCGATCGCCAGCTCCCCCGCCTCCGCCCGGCTGCACCGGCACGCCGTGCTCTACCCGGTGCGCCCGGGCCGCGGGCAGGAGGTGGCCGAGCTGCTGGCCGAGCACGACAACCTCGCCACCGCCGACCCGACCGGGCCGGTCGCGGCGGCCACCGTCTTCCACCGCGAGGACGTGGTGGTGCGCCTGGTCGACCTGCGGGTGCCGGCCGAGGCCGACCCGGCGGCCGCCCTCGGCGTGGCCGACGACCGGCAGGCCGCCGTGCTCGCCGGGCTGCTCGACCTCGGCCCGCAGGGCGACCTGCGCACCGCCGCCGGGCTCGGCGCCTTCCTCGCGGCCCGCGCCATGAACCCGGTCACCGACCGCAGTTCCGCCGACCCGATCAACAATTGACGTTCCGTCATCTCACGGGAGATCTCCATGACCACGCAGTCCCCACGGATCGTCAGCGTCCACGAGGCACCGGAGAACCGCCGCCACGGCGCCGAGCTGCGCACCATGCTCACCCCGACCAGCTGCGGCGCGACCAGCGGCTTCATGGGCCTGGCGATCGTCCGGCCCGGCGAGCGGATCGGCGAGCACTACCACCCGTACTCCGAGGAGTTCGTGTTCGTCGTCTGCGGCGACCTGGAGGTGGACCTGGACGGGAAGCCCCATCCGCTCAAGCCGGACCAGGGCCTGATGATCCCGATCAACATGCGCCACCGCTTCCGCAACGTCGGCGACACCGAGGCCCGGATGGTCTTCCACCTCGGCCCGCTCGCCCCGCGCCCCGACCTCGGCCACGTGAGCACCGAGGGGACCGCGGCCTCCGGCCCGCCGGAACACGCCAAGGTGGTCTCGTGACCCGGCGCGTCGCCGTCACCGGGATCGGCGTGGTCGCCCCCGGCGGGGTCGGCGTCCCGGCGTTCTGGGAGCTGCTGACCTCCGGCCGCACCGCGACCCGGGGCATCACGCTGTTCGACCCCACCGGGTTCCGCTCCCGGATCGCCGCCGAGGTGGACTTCGACCCGGCGGCCCACGGGCTGGGCCCGGAGGACGTCCAACGGGCCGACCGCTACGTGCAGTTCGCGATGGTCGCGGCCGACGAGGCGATCGCCGACGCCGGCCTGGACCTGGCCGCCGAGGACCCGTGGCGGATCTCCGTCTCGCTCGGCACCGCCGTCGGCGGCACCACCCGGCTGGAGCACGACTACGCCCTGGTGAGCGCGGCCGGCGCCCGCTGGGACGTGGACCACCGGCAGGCCGAGCCGCAGCTGCACCGGGCCTTCGCGCCCAGCACGCTGGCCTCCGCGGTGGCCGAGCGGACCGGCGCGCACGGCCCCGTGCAGACCGTCTCCACCGGCTGCACCTCCGGCCTGGACGCGATCGGCTACGGCTTCCAGGCGGTCGAGGAGGGACGCGCCGACATCTGCCTCGCCGGCGCCTCCGACTCCCCGATCTCGCCGATCACCGTCGCCTGCTTCGACGCCATCAAGGCCACCAGCGAGCGCAACGACGACCCGCGGCACGCCTCCCGCCCCTTCGACGCCGACCGGGACGGCTTCGTGCTCGGCGAGGGCGGCGCCGTCCTGGTCCTGGAGGAGCTGGAGCACGCCCGCCGCCGCGGCGCCCGGGTCTACGGCGAGATCGGCGGCTTCGCCACCTTCGGCAACGCCTACCACATGACCGGCCTCACCAAGGAGGGGCTGGAGATGTCCCGGGCGATCGACCACGCGCTCGCCCACGCCCGGGTGGACCGCACCGAGGTGGACTACGTCAACGCGCACGGCTCGGGCACCAAGCAGAACGACCGGCACGAGACCGCCGCGGTCAAGCGCTCGCTGGGCGCGCACGCCTTCAGGACCCCGATGAGCTCGATCAAGTCGATGGTCGGGCACTCGCTCGGCGCGATCGGCGCCATCGAGGTCGTCGCCTGCACCCTGGCGCTCGCCCACGGGGTCGTGCCGCCGACCGCCAACTACGAGACTCCGGACCCGGAGTGCGACCTCGACTACGTGCCGCGCACCGCGCGCGAGCTGCCGCTGAGCCGCATCCTCTCGGTCGGCAGCGGATTCGGCGGATTCCAGTCCGCCGTCGTGCTCAACAGAACGGGGTGAGTTCCATGACGTCACGTCAGCAGGGCCGCCGGGCGGTGATCACCGGGCTCGGCGTGGTGGCTCCGAACGGGGTCGGGGCCGACGCCTTCTGGAAGGCCACCAGGCAGGGCGTGAGCGTCCTCGACCGGATATCCCGCGAGGGCTGCACCGGGCTTCCGCTCCGGATCGCGGGCCAGGTGAACGGCTTCGATCCGCAGTCGGCGATCGACAACCGCTTCCTGGTGCAGACCGACCGCTTCACGCACTACGCGATGGCCGCCGCCGACCTGGCGGTGGCGGACGCCGGGTTCCGGCCCGACCCGGAACAGCCCTTCGCGGTCGGCGTGGTGACCGCGGCCGGCTCCGGCGGCGGCGAGTTCGGCCAGCGCGAGCTCCAGCAGCTCTGGGGCCAGGGGCCCCGGTTCGTCGGCCCGTACCAGTCCATCGCCTGGTTCTACGCGGCCAGCACCGGCCAGATCTCGATCCGCGGCGGCTACAAGGGCCCGTGCGGGGTGGTCGCCAGCGACGAGGCCGGCGGCCTGGACGCCCTCGCGCACGCCGCCCGCACGATCGAGCGCGGCACCGACGCGGTGGTGGTCGGCGCCGCCGAGGCCCCGCTGGCGCCGTACTCGATGGTCTGCCAGCTCGGCTACCCCGAGGTCAGCCTGGCCGGGCGGGCCGAGCGGGCGTACCTGCCGTTCACCGCGCTGGCCTGCGGCTTCTCCCCCGCCGAGGGCGGCGCGATGCTGCTGCTGGAGGACGAGCAGGCGGCCCTCCTGCGCGGCGCCCGCATCCGGGCCCGACTGGTCGGCCACGGCGCCACCTTCACCGGGGCCTCCCGCTGGGCGGAGTCCCGGGAGGGGCTGGCGGCCGCGATCCGGATCGCGCTGGACGAGGCCCGTATCGCGCCCGAGGAGATCGACGTGGTCTTCGCGGACGCCCTGGGGGTGCCGGAGGCCGACCGGGCCGAGGCCCTGGCGCTCGCCGACGCGCTCGGCCCGGCCGCCGAACACGTCCCGGTCACCGCGCCCAAGACCGGTACGGGGCGCGCCTACTGCGGCGCCCCGATGCTCGACGTGACCGCCGCCGTGCTGGCCATGGAGGACGGCGTGCTGCCGCCCACCCCCAACGTCACCGAGGTCTGCCACGACCTCGCCCTGGTGACCGGCCGCGCCCGCCCGGCCGAACTGAACACCGCCCTGGTGGTCAGCCGCGGGCTGATGGGCTCCAACTCCGCGCTGGTGGTCCGGCGCTGGCGGCCCTGAACCGCCGCCCGGACCACCGCCCCGCACCACCCCGTCACACCTCCGAAAGGGACACCCGTGAGCAACACCCTCAGCTATCCGGAACTCGCCGTCCTGCTCCAGTCCCGGGCCGGCGTCACCGTCGACCCGGGCGACCTGGCGCGGCCGGGCGCGGAGTTCGACACGTTCGGCATCGACTCGCTCGGCCTGCTCGGCGTGGTCGGCGAGCTGGAGAACCGGCACGGCCTCAAGGTCACCTCGGGCGCCGAGTCGGCCAAGACCCCGGCCGAGTTCCTGGAACTGGTCAACTCCTCCCTCGCCACGAAGGCTGGTGCCTGAGATGCCCGGACACACCGACAACGAGATCGTCATCGCCGCCCCGCTCGACCTGGTCTGGGAGATGACCAACGACCTGGAGAACTGGCCGCAGCTGTTCAGCGAGTACGCCTCGGTGGAGGTGCTGGACCGGCAGGGCGAGCTCGTCCGGTTCCGGCTCACCATGCACCCCGACGAGAACGGCCAGGTGTGGAGCTGGGTCTCCGAGCGGGAGACCGACCGGGACGCGCTCGCGGTGCGCGCCCGCCGGGTCGAGCCCGGCCCGTTCGAGTTCATGGAGATCCGCTGGGAGTACGCGGAGGCGCCGGCCGGCACCAGGATGCGCTGGATCCAGGACTTCGCCATGAAGCCGACCGCCCCGGTCGACGACGAGGGCATGACCGGCCACATCAACCGCAACTCGAAGATCCAGATGCAGCTGATCCGGGAGAAGGTCGAGAAGCGGGCGGCGGAGCTGTGACCGGCCTGCACCGGGCGCTGATCGTCGCCCGGATGAAGCCCGAGGCCGCGCCGGACATCGCCGAGGTGTTCGCCGAGTCCGACCAGGGCGAACTGCCGCACCTGATCGGCGTCACCGGCCGCAGCCTCTTCCAGTTCGGCGACGTCTACCTCCACCTGATCGAGGCCGACCGCCCGCCGGGCCCCGCCGTCGCCAAGGTCGTCGGGCACCCGGAGTTCCGGACCGTCAGCGACCGCCTGACCGCCTACGTGCAGGCGTACGACCCGGCCACCTGGCGGGAGCCGAAGGACGCCATGGCACGGGAGTTCTACCGCTGGGACCGCTGACCCGGCGGCTCCCCGACGGGGCCGCTGCCCCCGCGGCTCCCCGACGGG
This sequence comes from Kitasatospora sp. NPDC056800, assembly GCF_042789775.1. Classification (NCBI taxonomy): domain Bacteria; kingdom Bacillati; phylum Actinomycetota; class Actinomycetes; order Kitasatosporales; family Streptomycetaceae; genus Kitasatospora; species Kitasatospora sp. NPDC056800. Next base: position 73,091 of record NZ_JBHUAL010000016.1, read on the forward strand.
CCCGCTGATCCAGCCCCCGATGGGCCCGCCCCCGGCCG
>NZ_JBHUAL010000017.1:0-73048 GCF_042789775.1 Kitasatospora sp. NPDC056800
ACCGAGGTCGCGGCGGGCCCTTCCGCTTGTCCGGACGCGGCGTCAGGCCAGCTCCAGCGCCAGGTAGAAGTCCACCCGGTCCTCCAGCCGGGAGAGGTCACGCCCGGTCAGCTCCTCGATCCGGCCGATCCGGTACCGCAGGGTGTTCACGTGGACGTGCAGCTGGGCGGCGCAGCGGGTCCAGGAGCCGTCCGAGCGCAGGAAGGCCTCCAGGGTGCGGACCAGGTCCGCCTGGTGCTCGATGTCGTACGCGATCACCGTGTCCAGCAGCCGGCTGCGGAAGGCGCGGCGCACCTCGTCCGGGACGGCGGCCAGCAGCAGGACGTGCGAGGCGAGCTCCTCGGGGCCCGCGACGCAGACCCGGCCGACCCGGGAGGCGGCGATCCGGCGGGCGTGCCGGGCCTCCTCCAGGGCGCCGCGCAGGCCGCCGGCCCCGGCCGCGGGGGCGGAGACGCCGAGGGTGATCCGGCCCTCCGAGCCGAGCCCGGCCTCCAGCGGGGCGAGCAGTTCGCGCAGGGCGTCGGCGGGCACCGGGGCGTCCAGGACGGGCAGCACCACCACGGCGCCGGTGCCCGTCCCGGCGACCAGGGCGCGGTCGGAGGCACCGCCGAGCGCCTCCTCCAGCACCGCCCGTACGGCGCCCTCCGGCAGGCCGGTGCCCTCGGCGCTGAGCACCAGCCAGGAGCCGTCCTCCGCCTGGGACTTGGCCCCGGGGCCCTCGTAGCGGGCGGCCATCGCCGAGGAGGCGTACAGGGCGCGGCCGACCTCGGCCGGGTCGGCGTCGCGGCGCAGCAGGGCGAGCAGTTCGTCGGCGAGGCGGCGGCGCAGCCGGCGGCCCTCGTCGCGGCGGTGGCGCTCGGCGGCGACCAGCCGGGCCAGGTTCTCGGCGAGCTGCTGGCGCTTGGTGGTCCACTCGGTGACGTCGCCGGCCACCGCGAGCACCCAGTCGGCCAGCAGGCCGCCGCCGGCCGGCGGCTCGTCGTGCTCGGCGGAGGCCGGGGCGGGCAGCAGCGAGAAGGAGCCGGCGGCCAGCCGGGCCCGGTGCGGGGGGCGGCGGCGCTGGCGCTGGGCGGCGAGGTGGGCGCGGACCAGCTGGTCGCGGTCCTGGGCGGAGAGCCGGTCGGCGGGGCCGGCGATCACCGCACCGGTCGGGGTGAGCACCCAGCAGTCCAGGTCGAGGTCGCCGCCGAGCAGGTCGAGCACCGCGTCCAGTCCGCCGCCGCCGGCCGCCGAGACCAGCAGGCGGTGCCGGTCGACCAGGGCGGCGAGGTCGGCGGCGCGGTCGGCGGAGACCTGGCGGCCGATGAACTCGGTGACGGTGCCGAAGGCGATGTCGTCGGGGACGGCGAGCAGCGGCATCCGGTGCCGGCGGCAGGCCTCGACCAGGTCCTCGGGCACCGGGCCGACCTCGGCCTCGCCGGCCGCCAGGGCCACCGCGCCGCCGGCCGCGAGGGTGCGGACGAAGCGCTCGGAGTCGGCCGGGACGGTGCGCCAGAGCATGCCGGTGAGCACCAGTTCGCCGCCGTGCAGGTAGCGGCCCGGGTCCTGGAGGTCCGTCGTCATCACGCCGCTGACCTGCCGGTCCAGCTCTTCCTCGGCCGCGAGCAGGCGCAGTCGCGGGGCGCCGGGGGCGAGCAGGTCACGGACGCGCATCCGCGGACTCCTTAACGGGGGCTTGGGGGGAGGGTGAAGGGGTAACGATAGGGCCTGTCCGGCCGGGCGTCCGCCCGGGTCCGTAGCCCGCGCGTCACGGCCGGATTACGGTCGTAGGTAGCACCCGGCGGACACCTGGGCTGCGAGGTTCTCCTCCTTAGAGGAACGTACAGGATGCCGGGCGGGCTCACAGCCGGGGCTTCATGCCATCGGTGACTGCCAGCGGGCCGCGTCGCGGCGGTTCACTGGGCGACACGCCGCCGGGCACCCGGCGGGCGACGACTTGAGGAGACACCCGCATGGAGTTCCTTCGGCCCGCCACCTGGGACGAGGCACTCGCGGCGAAGGCCGAGTACCCGACCGCGCTGCCCGTTTCGGGCGGCACGGACGTCATGGTCGAGCTGAACTTCGACGTGCACCGGCCATCCGCGATTCTCGACCTGAACCGCATCACCGAACTCGCCGAATGGTCGAACGACGGCGAGGTGGTGAGGCTCGGCGCCGCGGTCCCGTACGCCCGGATCATCGCGGAGCTGTCCGGTCCGCTGCCCGGGCTGGCCCTGGCGGCCCACACCGTCGGCTCGCCGCAGATCCGCAACCGCGGCAGCGTCGGCGGCAACCTCGGCGCGGCCTCCCCGGCCGGCGACTCGCACCCGGCGCTGCTCGCGGCCGGGCGGGACGTGTTCGTCGAGGCGGCCTCGGTGCGCGGCACCCGGCTGATCCCGATCGACGACTTCTACGTCGGGGTGAAGCGCAACCTGCTGGAGGCCGACGAGCTGATCCGGGCCGTGCTCATCCCGGTGGCGGACGGGCCGCAGCAGTTCTCGAAGATCGGCACCCGCAACGCCATGGTGATCGCGGTCTGCGCGTTCGGCTTCGCCCTGCACCCGCGGAACGGGACCGTCGGCACCGGCATCGGTTCGGCCGCCCCCACACCGCGCCGCGCCGTCGAGGCCGAGGAGTACCTCCAGGGCGTGCTCGCCGAGCGCGGGCTGTGGGAGTCCGGGGAGCTGCTGGGAGCCGAGGTGGTCCAGCGCTTCGGCGAGCTGGTGAAGGCCGCGGCCTCGCCGATCGACGACGTCCGCGGCACCGCCGACTACCGCCGGCACGCGCTCGCCGTGATGGCCCGCCGCACCCTCACCTGGACCTGGAACGACTACGGCAAGCAGATCAGGAGCGCGGCATGAAGGTCACTTTCACCGCCAACGGCAGGCCCGTCGAAGCCGACGACGTGTGGGAGGGCGAGAGCCTGCTGTACGTGCTGCGCGAGCGGGTCGGCCTGCCCGGCTCGAAGAACGCCTGCGAGCAGGGCGAGTGCGGCTCCTGCACCGTCTACCTGGACGGCCTCCCGGTCTGCTCCTGCCTGGTCGCGGCCGGCCAGGTGCAGGACCGCGAGGTGCGCACGGTCGAGGGCCTGGGCACGGAGGACGGCGAACTGGGCCTGGTCCAGCAGGCGTTCGTCGACGCCGGTGCCGTCCAGTGCGGCTTCTGCACCCCCGGCCTGCTGGTGCAGACCGACGCGCTGCTGGCCGAGGACCCGCAGCCGAGCGACGACGACATCCGCGAGGCGCTGTCCGGCAACCTGTGCCGCTGCACCGGCTACGAGAAGATCATGGACGCGGTGCGGCTGGCCTCGGCCCGCACGTGCGCGGGGACGGAGGGCGCGGCGTGAGCGCGCGGACCATCCAGGGGCAGAAGAACCTGCAGAACATCAACCAGGCGGCCAAGGACGGCATCGGCGGCTCGCCGCTGCGCCCGGACGGCAACCTGAAGGTCCGGGGCGAGTTCGCCTACTCCTCCGACCTGTGGCACGAGGACATGCTCTGGGGCACGGCGCTGCGCTCGCCGCACCCCCGGGCGAACATCCTGTCGGTGGACGTCTCCGAGGCGCTCAAGGTGCCCGGGGTGTACGCGGTGCTGACGCACGAGGACATCCCCGGCTCGAAGTACTACGGCCTGGAGATCCAGGACCAGCCGGTCCTGGCCATCGACCGGATCCGCTACCACGGCGAGGCGATCGCGCTGGTCGCCGCCGACCACCCGGAGACGGCCCGCCGGGCGGTGAAGAAGATCGCGGTCGAGTACGAGGTGCTCACTCCGATCGTCACCGAGGAGCAGTGCCTCGACCCGGAGACGTACGGGTACGTGCACGAGCCGCACGAGTACAAGTCCCACGCGTACGGCAACATCTGCCACGAGCAGCGGCTGGTCTCCGGCCGCGGCGTGACCGACGAGGTGCGGGCGCTGGCGGACGTGGTCGTCAGCGGCGACTACGAGGTCGGCATGCAGGACCAGGCCTTCCTCGGCCCGGAGTCCGGCCTCGCGGTGCCCGCCGAGGACGGCGGCATCGACCTCTACATCGCCACCCAGTGGCTGCACGTCGACCGCCAGCAGATGGCGCCGGTGCTGGACCTGCCGGAGGAGAAGGTCCGGCTGACCCTGGCCGGCGTGGGCGGCGCGTTCGGCGGCCGCGAGGACCTGTCGATGCAGATCCACGCCTGCCTGCTGGCCCAGCACACCGGCAAGCCGGTCAAGATCGTCTACTCCCGGGACGAGTCCTTCTTCGGCCACGTCCACCGCCACCCGGCGCGGATGCACTACGAGCACGGCGCCACCCGGGACGGCCGGCTGGTCTACGCCGACTGCCGGATCGTGCTGGACGGCGGCGCGTACGCCTCCGCCTCCCCCGCCGTGGTCGGCAACGCGGCCTCGCTCGGGCACGGCCCGTACGTGATCCCCAACGTGCGGATGCACGCCATCGCGCTGTACAGCAACAACCCGTCCTGCGGGGCGATGCGCGGCTTCGGCGCGGTGCAGGCGGCGTTCGGCTACGAGTCGCAGATGGACAAGCTGGCCGCCGCCCTGGGCATGGACCCGGTGGAGCTGCGGCAGCTCAACGCGATGTCCGAGGGCGACTTCATGCCCACCGGCCAGCAGATCGACTCCCCCGCGCCGGTGGCCGAACTGCTGCGGCGGGCCAAGGAGATGCCGCTGCCGCCGCCGCTGGACACCGAGCACCTCGACGTCCGCCGGCTGCCCGGCGCGCTGTCCAACACCTCGCACGGCGAGGGGATCGTCCGCGGCGTCGGCTACTCGGTCGGCATCAAGAACGTCGGCTTCTCCGAGGGCTTCGACGACTACTCCACCGCCCGGGTGCGGCTGGAGGTGATCGGCGGCGAGCCGGTCGCCATGGTGCACACCGCGGCGGCCGAGGTCGGCCAGGGCGGCGTCACCGTGCACGCCCAGATCGCCCGCACCGAGCTGGGCGTCGAGCAGGTCACCATCCACCCGGCCAACACCGAGGTGGGGTCGGCCGGTTCGACCTCCGCCTCGCGCCAGACGTACATGACCGGCGGGGCGGTGAAGCTGGCCGCCGAGGCGGTCCGCCGGGAGCTGTTCGACAAGGGGCGCCGGCGCTACGGCTGGACCCACGACGACCTGGTGCTGGCCGACGGCAAGGTGGTGTCGAAGAGCGCCGGCGCGCTGGTCTCCATCGTCGACCTGCTCGGCGACGAGGCCGTCGAGCAGACGCGCGAGCACCACCACCGGCCCACCCAGGCCTTCGACAAGGAGACCGGCCAGGGCTTCGGCCACGTCCAGTACACCTTCTGCGCCAACCGCGCGGTGGTGGACGTGGACGTGGAGCTGGGCCTGGTCAAGGTGGTCGAGCTCACCGCCGTCCAGGACGTCGGCAAGGCGCTCAACCCGCTCTCCGTGGTCGGCCAGATCCAGGGCGGCTGCACCCAGGCGCTGGGCCTCGCGGTGATGGAGGAGATCATCGTGCGGGAGGGCAAGGTGCGCAACGCCTCCTTCACCGACTACCTGATCCCCACCATCCTGGACACCCCGCCGATCCCGGTGGAGGTGCTCGAACTGCCCGACCCCAACGCCCCGTACGGGCTGCGCGGGGTCGGCGAGGCGCCGACCGTCTCGGCGACGCCGTCCATCGTGGCCGCCATCCGCAACGCCACCGGGCTGGCGCTCAACCGGATCCCGGTCCGGCCGGAGCACCTGACCACCGAACGGCCGCTCTGACGGCCCGAGTTCGTCCTCCCCGGGGCGGCGACCGTCTTCCCCGCCGCCCCGGGGACCCTAGGGCGTCCCCGCCACCCCGGAGGCGTCCCCGTACACCCGCTGCCCTGCCCACGCCGGGGCCCGCAGCGGTGCACACCACCCCCTGATGCACCGCGGGCACTCCCCCGCTGCTCAGGAGTGCCCCCGTGAGTCGATACGTCCCCCTACGCCGCTTCGTTGACCGGCGGTCAGGTCGGCTCGCCCACCCCAACCCCCTTTGACACTTGGGATGGACATGACCAAAATCCCCACGGAGCCCGGCACCACCGAAGACAGACCCGCCGAGGACGGCACCCGTCCGTCGTCCCAGGACGCCCCACGCCCCACCGGCGCACTGGACGCCTACTTCAAGATCTCGGCCCGGGGATCGACCCTCGCCAACGAACTGCGCGGTGGGGTCACCACCTTCATGGCGATGGCGTACATCATCCTGCTCAACCCGCTCATCCTGAGCGGCGCGGACGCGACCGGCGCCAAACTGGACCCCGCCGCGCTGACCACCGCCACCGCGCTGGCCGCCGCCGTCACCACCGTCCTGATGGGCCTGGTCGGCAACGTGCCGCTCGCCCTCGCCGCCGGGCTCTCCGTCTCCGGCGCGGTCTCCGCGCTGGTCGTCCCGCACACCACCTGGGCGCAGGCCATGGGCCTGTGCGTGATCTACGGCCTGCTGATCGTGCTGCTGGTCGTCTCCGGGCTGCGCGAGCGGATCATGAACGGCATCCCGCTGCCGCTCAAGCACGCCATCACCATCGGCATCGGCCTGTTCGTCACGGTGATCGGCCTCTACAAGGCCGGGTTCATGCACACCGGCGGCCCCACCCCGCTCTCGCTCGGCCCGACCGGCGAGCTGTCCGGCTGGCCGGTGCTGGTCTTCTGCGTCACCCTGCTGGCGATCTTCGTACTGATGGCGCGCGGCGTCCGCGGCGCGATCCTGCTCGGCATCGCCGGCGGCACCGTGCTCGCGGTGATCGTCAACCGGGCCGCCCACGTGCCCGCCGGGGCCTGGCGGAACTCGGTGCCGGTCTGGCCCGGCAGCCCCGTCTCCGCGCCGGACTTCGGCCTGTTCGGCCACGTCGACCTGTTCGGCGCGTTCGGCGGCCACGGCATGGGCGCGATCAGCGCCTCGGTCGCCGTGTTCACCCTGGTGCTGGCCGGCTTCTTCGACGCGATGGCCACCATCATCGGCGTCGGCACCGAGGCCGGACTGGCCGACCGGCACGGCCGGATGCCCGGACTGTCCAAGGCGCTGTTCATCGACGGCGCGGGCGGCGCGGTCGGCGGCCTGGCGGGCGCCTCCGGGCAGACCGTCTTCGTCGAGTCCGCCACCGGCGTCGGCGACGGCGCCCGCACCGGACTCGCCTCCACCGTCACCGGCGCCCTGTTCGCGCTGATGCTGTTCTTCTCGCCGATCGCCGGGATCGTCCCGGTCGAGGTGGCCTCGGCCGCCCTGGTCGTGATCGGCTCGATGATGATGAGCCAGGCCCGGCACATCGACTGGTCCGACCGCGAGGTGGCCGTCCCGGCCTTCCTCACCTGCGTGCTGATGCCGTTCACGTACAGCATCACCGCGGGCGTCGCGGCCGGCGTCATCTCGTACACCGTCATCAAGGCCGGGCTGGGGCGCTGGCGCGAGCCCGGGGTGCTGATGTGGATCCTCACCGCGGTGTTCGTGGTGTACTTCGCGATCACCCCGGTCAAGTCCTGGCTGGGCGTGCACTAGGCACACCTTCGCGCTGTTCGCACCCGCCTCGGGCAGGGCCTCGGGGCAGGACCGCCTTGGGCACCACCGCCGCCGTACGGGATCGTTTCCCGTACGGCGGCGTCTCCCGCTACTGTCGAAACCGTGTAAGGAGCCTCCCCCATGCAGGACATCGCCGAGCAGCTGCGGGCCTGGCACGCGTCCGGGCGCTCCTTCGCCGTGGCCACCGTGGTCGGCGTCTCCGGCAGCGCTCCGCGCGACCCCGGGGCGGCGCTGGCCGTGGACGCGGACGGCGAGGCGGTCGGCAGCGTCTCCGGCGGGTGTGTCGAGGGCGCGGTGTACGAGCTGTGCCGGGCTGCCCTGGCGAGCGGCGAGCCGGTACTGGAACGCTTCGGGTACAGCGACGAGGACGCCTTCGCGGTGGGTCTGACCTGCGGCGGCGTCCTGGACGTGTTCGTCCAGCCGGTGGTGCCGGGGGCCGACGCCGGGCTGGACACCGGGATCGCGCACATCGCGGCCGGCACACCGGTGGCCCTGGTCCGGGTGATCGCCGGACCGGGCGGACCGGGCGGGGCGGGCGGACCGGGCGGGCTGGTCGGGGCCACCCTGGCGGTCACCGCGGACGGCGTGGCCGGCGCGCTCTCACCCACCCCCTCGACGGTCGGCGCCCTGGAGCGGGCGATCGTCGTACGGGCCCGGGCGATGCTGGAGGCCGGACGCACCGGCCGGCTGGTGCTCGGCCTGGACGGCCGCCCCTGCGACGAACACGGCCGGGGCACCGTCACCTGCTTCGTCGAGTCGTACGTGCCCGCGCCGCGGATGCTGGTGTTCGGGGCGATCGACTTCGCGGCCGCGGTGGTGCGGATCGGCAAGTTCCTCGGCTACCACGTGACCGTCTGCGACGCCCGGCCGGTCTTCGCCACCGCCCGCCGCTTCCCGGAGGCCGACGAGGTGGTGGTCGACTGGCCGCACCGCTACCTGGACTCCCAACTCGGCCGGATCGACGGACGCACCGTGCTCTGCGTGCTCACCCACGACGCCAAGTTCGACATCCCGCTGCTGGAACGCGCCCTGCGGCTGCCGGTCGGCTACGTCGGCGCGATGGGATCGCGCCGCACCCACCGGGACCGCGCCGCCCGGCTCCGCGAGGCGGGGCTCACCGAGGCCGAACTGGCCCGGCTGCGCTCCCCGATCGGCCTGGACCTCGGCTCCCGCACCCCGGAGGAGACGGCGGTCTCGGTCGCCGCCGAGATCGTCGCCCACCGGCGCGGCGGCAGCTGCCTGCCACTGAGCGCCTCGGACGGGCCGATCCACCACGACCTGTCGCGCACGGGGACGGAGGGTGACGAGGCCGGCGGCCCGGCCGGCGGCCCGGCACCCCGCACCCACGCGGCCTGAGCCGGGAGCGGCTCCGGCACCGCTCACGTTGCGTGGCCACCGGCGCGGCGGGAGGCTGGAGTTGCGGACTCGCCCCGAGCCCGGGGAAGGAGCGGGCATCATGCGCGCCCTGCTGGAGGTCGAAATCGACACCGCGGCCTCGAACAAGCTGATCAGCGACGGAACGATGGCCGAAGGGGTCCAGCGCATACTGGCCCAACTGAAGCCGGAGGCGGCCTACTTCCTCAACCGCAACGGGAGCCGCGGCATGGTCATGGTCGTCGACGTCCCGGACGAGGCCTCGCTGCCGTCCATCGCCGAGCCGTTCTGGACCCAGCTGAACGCCACCGTCGACCTGCACATCTGCATGAACGCGGACGAACTCATGGAAGGACTGAAGCGTCTCGGCCACTGAGCCGCCGGAGGTCCCGCTCTAGTCGGTCAGCGCCAGCTTCACGCCGAAGCCCACCACCACGGCGCCGGTCACCCGGTCCATCAGCCGCCGGGCGGCCGGCCGGCGCAGCCAGCCGCGCAGCACCCGGGCGAAACCCACCAGGACGGTCGACCAGAGCAGGCCCTCCACGACGTGCACGCAGGTCAGCGCCACACCGGCGGCGAAGTGCGGGACGCCGACCGGGATGAACTGCGGCAGCACGGCCACGTAGAAGACCCCGACCTTGGGGTTCAGCAGATTGGTCAGCGTGCCCCGCCGCCAGCCGTGCGCGAACCCGCCGTCCTCCGGCTCCTCCTCGGCCGCCGCCTCACCGCCCCGGTTGCGCAGCATCCCGATGCCCATCCACACCAGGTACGCCGCGCCCGCCCACCGCAGGACCTCGTACGCCACCTGCGAGGCGGTGAGCAGCGCCGTCACCCCGGCCGAGGTCAGCGTCCCCCAGATCAGCGTCCCGGTCTGGATCCCCAGCACGACCCCCCACGCCTGCCGCCGCCGCCCCAACGCGGAGGTCCGCAGGACCAGCGCCGTGTCGAGCCCGGGCGTGAGCGTGAGCAGCCCCACGACGAGGGCGAAGGACCACAGGGCCGTTGTCATCTCCATGGGCCTCGATGCTCTCACAGCCCCGGAGGGACCTCGGCAAGCGGCCGTCGCTCAGTCCGCCGACCCCGGCGGGACGACCCACTCGGTGGAGCGCTCACTCACCCTTTTCCACCGGCCCGGTGAGATCGGGCAGCCCACCGTCCTCGAGCCAGGTCGTGAAGACCTGGCGCTTGCGACGCTTCACCGCATCCTCGAGAGCGGCGTTGACGGTGGCGGTCTTGGTCGTCGTACCGAAGATCTCCGCAGCCTCGGCCAGCAGGTCGTCGTTGATGTCCATCACGGTACGGGCCATGACCAACCTCCCGAGCGAAGCGGGGTCTGCGATATCGGGTGCGACCGTATCCGATATCGCAGGCCCCACGGGGCCCGATCGGCCGTTGTTCATCCGGTCAGGTGATGTTGAGGCGGGCGGCGAGGCGGAGGAGGCCGGGGCTGAGGCGGGAGAGGAAGCGGGCGGCCTTGGCCTCGGGGGTGACGGGGACGACGGGCCTGCCGGTGCGGACGGCGGTCACGATGGCGGTGGCGACCTTCTCCGGGGGGAAGCCGCGGCGGGCGTAGAGCTTCGCGGCGCGGGCCTGCTTGGCGGCCTGCTCGGTGGAGGTGGTGGCGGAGAAGGTGGAGGTGCGGGTGATGTTGGTGTTGACGATGCCGGGGCAGATGGTGGAGACGCCGATGCCGTGGCCGACGAACTCGGCGCGCAGGCAGTCGGAGAGCATGAACACCGCGGCCTTGCTGGTGGCGTAGGCGGTGAGCGCCTTGGACGGCAGGTAGGCGGCGGCGGAGGAGACGTTGACGATGTGGCCGCCCTGGCCGCGGTCGGCCATCAGGGTGCCAAAGGCGCGGCAGCCGTGGATCACGCCCCAGAGGTTGACGTCCAGGACCCGCTGCCACTCCTTCTCGGTGGTCTGCAGGAACGTCCCGGAGTGGCCGATGCCCGCGTTGTTGACCATGACGTCGGGCACCCCGTGCTCGGCCGCGACGGTCTGCGCGAAGGCGTCCACCGCGGCGCCGTCGGAGACGTCCACCCGGTAGGCGTGCGCCTGCGGGCCGATCAGCGAGGCCAGTTCGGCGGTGCGCTCGGCGGCCGCGAGGTCGAGGTCGCAGACCACCACCCGGGCGCCGTCCTCGGCGAAGGCAAGCGCGGTCGCCCGGCCGATGCCGCTGCCGCCGCCGGTGACCACGACCAGCCGGCCGTCGCCCTCCTCGGGGCGGGCCCGGCCCTCGTCGGTGCGGGTGGTGAACTCGCGGACCAGTCCGGCCACGGTGGCTCCCTTCTCCAGCAGCGCCGACCAGTGGCCGGCGTGCAGCGTCCTGCGGGTCAGGTTCGGCGCCCAGCGCTCCAGCCCCTCGGAGAGGTAGGTGCCGACGTACCGGTCCCGGGTGAGGGTGATCAGCTGGACCGGCACCTCGGTCGGCCGCTCGCGCGGACTGCCCAGGGTGGGGCGGAAGTTGGCCCGGTACAGCTCGATGCCGCGGACCGCGTCGCGCCGCAGGGTGGGCTGCGGGTGGTCGGCGCGCGGGGTGACGTGCTCCAGGTCGCGCAGCACCCTCGGCCAGGCCCGGGCCAGGCCGAGGCGCCAGACGCCGGGGGCGAGGTAGGGCAGGTGGAAGGCGGTGATGTACCAGGAGTGCAGGCCCTGGTGGAGCAGTTGCCCCAGGTGGCGGGGGGTGGGGCGGCGCAGCCGGTGGCGCAGCCAGTGGCCCATGTGGTCCAGGCTGGGGCCGGACAGGGTGGTGTACGAGGCGATCCGGCGCTCGGCGCCGGGTGCGGTGACGGCCTCCCAGGACTGGATCGAGCCCCAGTCGTGGGCGAGCAGGTGCACCGGGCGGTCGGGACTGACGGCGTCGGCGACGGCGAACAGGTCCTCGGCGAGGTGCTCCAGGCGGTAGCCGGACCGGTCGGCGGGGGCGGCCGACTCCCCGGCGCCGCGCACGTCGTAGCGGACCACGTGGTGGTCGCGGGCGAGGTCGGCGGCGATGTCGTCCCAGACGGTGTGGGTGTCGGGGTAGCCGTGCACGAGGAGGACGGTGGGGGCGGCCGGGTCGCCCTGCTCGAAGACGGCGAGCGGGAGGCCGCCGGAGTGGACGGTCCGGCGGCGGACCGGGGGCTTCGCCCGCGCCTGGGGCTTCGTCGGGAACGTCATCGGGTGGCCTCCAGGGTGGTCGGCTCGGCGGCGGTCGGCTCGGTGGCGGTCGGCTCGGTGGCGGCGGCGGTCCAGCGGCGGACGTGCGGCAGGTCGTCGTCGAGCCAGTAGGCGTCGTCCTCGGTGACCACCAGCAGTTCCTCGAACTTGATGCCCACGCCCCGGAAGCCGATGTGCGGCTCGACCGCCCACAGCCCCGGGGTGGGCGCGTGCCGGGACGACCGCCCGTCGGCCCAGAGCGGCGAGCGGCCGTGCAGCCGCTCGGTGACGAGCTCGCGGCCGAGGGTCTGGAGGGTGCGCACGCCGAAGCCGAAGACGTTCACCCCGGCCGGGCCGCGCGCGGTGTTGCGGGTGACCTGGTGGCCGATCACCCGGCCCGGGTAGACCTGGTGGCGGTTGTCGTAGCCGTGCGCGGCGATCTGGGCGTCCACCGCGGCGTACACCTCGGCGAGCGGCCTGCGGGCCCGCACCTCGGCGAGGATCAGCTCGCGGTAGACCTTCAGGTCGGCGGCCAGCCGGTCCCAGACCCGGTTCTCGCCGACCTTGCCGCCGTAGCCGATGTCGGCGGTGTAGCCGTCCACCACGGGCGCGCAGTCCAGCACGTACGGCATGCCCTCCTCCAGCCGGCGGTTGCCGGCGAAGAACTGGAGCGGGGTGTGGAAGTGCCGGAACGCCGTCCGGTCGCCGAACCAGGCGAAGGGGACGTGGAAGAAGTCCTGCACCCCGGCGGCGACCAGGCGGCGGCGCAGCTCGGCGGTGGTCTGCCGCTCGGTGACGCCGGGTTCGATCCACGCGGCGACCTGTTCGGCGCAGTGGTAGGCGAGTTGCTGGGTCTCGCGGAAGCGGGCGAGGTCGCGCTCGGTGTAGCGGAAGGCAGGGGTCGCTTTCGCCATGGCGGAGCTCCTTCTAGAGGTCGAGCACGAGGGTCTCACCCTCGGCGGCCCGGGAGACGCAGGGCAGCAGGGCGCCGGCGGCGCGCTGCTCGGGGGTGAGCCTGCGGTCCCGGTGGTCGGGCGAGCCGGCCAGCAGGCGGACCTCGCAGGTGCCGCAGAAGCCCTGGTGGCAGGAGTACGGGAGGTCCGGACGGGCCTCGCGCAGCACGTCCAGGGCGGAGCGGTCGGCGGGGACGTCGAGGGTCGGGCCGTCGGTGCCGAGCCGGACGGCGAACGGCTCGCCGTCGGTGACCGGGGCGGCGCCGAAGCGCTCGAAGTGCAGGGAGGCGGCCGGGGAACCGTCCAGGGCGCGCTGCACGGCGGAGAGCATCGGGGCCGGGCCGCAGCAGTAGACGGCGGCGCCGCGCGGGGCGTGGGCGAGCAGTTCGGCGCCGGTGGGGACGCCGCCGTGCTCGTCGTCGGTGCGCAGCACCACCCGGTGCGGGTCGAGGGCGCGCAGCTCGTCCGTGTACGGGAGGGTGTCGGCGCTGCGGCCGACGTGCACCAGGCGCCAGTCCAGGCCGTGCCGCTGCGCCTCGCGGGCCATCGGGAGCAGCGGGGTGACGCCGATGCCGCCGGCCAGCAGGAGGACGGCGGGCTCGGCGCAGAAGGCGAAGCCGTTGCGCGGGCGGCGGGCGGTGAGCCGGGTGCCGGGGTGCAGGGCGTCGTGGACCTCGACGGACCCGCCGCCGCCCTCGGGCAGCCGCCGGACGGCGATGCGGTAGGCGGCGCGGTCGGCCGGGTCGCCGCTGAGGGAGTAGTGGCGCTCGCGGCCGGAGGGCAGGACGAGGCGCAGGTGGGCGCCGGGCTGCCAGCCGGGCAGCGGGCCGCCGGAGGGGTCGGCGAGCCGCAACTCGACGACGTCGGCGGCCGGTCGGCGGCGTTCGGCGACGACCAGCTGGAGCGGCGGGGTGGGGCGGCTGAGCGGGCGCCGGGGGTTGCGGCGCAGCAGGGGGCTGCCGAGGGCCGGGGAGTAGCGGTCGCCGAAGGCGGTGAGCCGGCGCATGAAGCCGTCGGCGCGGGGGCGGCCGTAGAGGTCGGGGGGCGGGGCGAGCGGGTCCATCCGGCGGGGTCCTTGGGGTGAGGGGGGAGAGGGGGCTGTCGCCCGCGTCAGCCGCGCCCGGCGGCCGCGCGGGCGGCCGGGGAGGCGGCGAGGTAGCCCAGCGCCTGGCTGGACGAGCCCTCCTGGGTCGGGTGGTAGCCCGGCCGCAGGTAGCGCAGCCCGGAGCGGACCGACTTGACCGGGTCCGGCAGCAGTCCGCGCTTGGCGATCCGGCCGGCCTCCCGCCAGGTGGGCTTGAGCCGCCCCGCCAGGGTGGGGTCGGCGGCGAGCAGGAACCGGGCGCCGCGCACCCAGAGGTGGACCAGCAGCGGCCCGGAGACGGCCATTCCGCGCACCCGGCGGAGGTAGCCCGGGTCCAGGTGGACCATCAGGTCGTAGGCGACGCTGCGGTGCTCGACCTCCTCCGCGCCGTGCCAGCGCAGCAGGTCCAGCATCGTCGGGTCCGCCTTGGCGCGGTCCAGGCCCGGGGAGTTGAGCGCCCAGTTGCCGAGGAAGGCGGTGAAGTGCTCGATCGCCGCGATGAAGGCGACCCGCTCGATGACGTTCTCGCGCTGCCGGGCCGGCGACAGCCCCGGCTTGTCGCCGAGGACGCGCTGGAACAGCCAGGAGATCTGCCGGACGTACGGCCGCGGGTCGAGCCCCTGGCCGAGCAGGTGGTCCAGGACCTCCTGGTGCGCCTCGGCGTGGATGGCCTCCTGGCCGATGAACCCGAGGACCTCCTCGCGCAGTTGCTCGTCCCGGATGAGCGGCAGCGCCTCCTTGAACACCTTGACGAACCACCGCTCGCCCTCGGGCAGCAGCAGGTGGAGCACGTTGATGACGTGGGTGGCCATCGGCTCGTCCGGGATCCAGTGCAGCGGCAGCCGGGACCAGTCGAAGCGGACGTCCCGGGGCTCCAGCACGAGGCTCTCGTGCACGCGTGCGGCGGGCGCGGCGAGGGCGGGGACGGGGGTGGAACGGGGCATGGCAGGCCCTCCTGACCTGGGGGCGGCGGCTCGGCTCCAGGGAAACGTACTCGCGGGTAGCCATCGGGACAAGGGGTTCGGCACCCCTTATCGACATCGAGTCTAATAAGTGACGCGCACCGTCGGGCGACGCGCGCGGCCGGACGCCATCGGACACCGTGGGGAAAGGCGGGAAACGCGGGAGGCCCCGCCGGTCTCCCGGCAGGGCCTCCCCGACGTCACGCGCGCGACGGCCGCCCCGCCGTCAGACCGCCATCGCCAGCATCAGCGGCGCCGCCCGGGCCGCCAGCAGCTCGGCGGCGGCCTTCAGCTTGTGGATGTTGTCCGCCGGCATCGAGGTGGCCAGGCAGCCGACCGTGCTGCCCGCCGTGATCGGCACGGCCGCGCACACCGTGCCCAGCGCGTACTCCTGGATGTCCAGCACCGGCACCGTGGCCGGCTGCCGCTCCAGCCGGTGCATCAGCTGGTCGGCGTCGACGACGGTGCGGGAGGTGAGGCGGGCGACCGGGTGCCGGGAGAGGTGGTCGCGCCGGGCGTCCGCGTCCAGTTGGCCGAGCAGGCACTTGCCGATCGCACTGGCGTGCGCGGTGGCCCGGAAGTCCACCCACTCCTGCACGGCCGGGGCGTAGTCGGCGGCCGAGACCGCCTCCACCGACAACTCCCCGTCGTGGTACCGGGTGAAGTACACGGCGGCGCCCAACTCGTCCCGGAGTTCGGCGAGCTTGCGGTTGAGCCGGGCCTTCACCAGCTGCTCCCGGTTGTGCTGGCCGAGCAGGGCGAAGGTGCCGCCCAGCAGCCAACCGCCGTCCTGGCACTGGAGGTAGCCCTCGACCTCCAGGATCTCGGCGAGCCGGCGCACGGTCGGCAGCCCGAGCGAGGTCTCCCGGGCGAGGGCCACCAGGGTGGCTCCGTCGGAGTGGCGGTCGACCGCCTCCAGCAGTCTGAGGGCGTGCTGCAGGGAGGTGAACGGGCCCGTCGGACCCTGGTCAAGCGCGGCGTGACGACCCGGGGCTGGTGTCGACATGTCGTCCCCTTCCGATGTCCCCCCACGGAGCGACCGCGGGCGCACACCAGCCTATCGACCCGGCGGCTCCGACGACTGCCGTCCGTACATATCCGTGGACAATCCGTGCAGGCCCACCGGCCGACCTGGGCGGACGCGACGGGCCCCTCCCCCACTGCCCGGGAGGAGGGGCCCGTTCCGCGGCCGCCGGGTACGGGCCCGGCGGCCGCGAGGGTGGCGGTGCGGAGGGTGGTGCGGACGGTGCGGGCGGGTCAGCCCTCGTCGCCCGCGCGCAACTTGGCGACGGCGGCGGCCAGTCGGGCGCCGTACTCCTCGTCGGCGGCGTGGAAATGGGCGAGGTTCCGCTCCACCACGTCGTCGCGCGAGACCTGCGCCAGGAAGCCCGCGATGTTGCCGACCAGGCGGGTCTTCTCGCCCTCCGACATCAGCCGGTACAGCTCGCCGGCCTGGAAGAAGTCGTCGTCCTTGGTGTGCGCCGGGGTGGTGTAGGTGCCGGTGTGGCCGCTCACCTTGACCGGCGCGGCCGTCGCGTCGCCGGTCTGGACCGGACCGTCGTACGAGTTGGGCTCGTAGTTCCTGCCGCGGCCGGCGCTGTTGGCGGCCATCTGGCCGTCCCGGCCGTAGTTGGCGGCCTCGGTGGCGCGCGGGGCGTTCACCGGCAGCTGGGTGTGGTTGACGCCGAGGCGGTAGCGCTGGGCGTCCGCGTAGGCGAACAGGCGGCCCTGGAGCATCTTGTCCGGGGACGGGCCGATGCCGGGCACGAAGTTGTTCGGCGAGAACGCGGCCTGCTCGACCTCGGCGAAGACGTTCTCCGGGTTCCGGTTGAGCACCAGGCGGCCGACCTTGACCAGCGGGTAGTCGGCGTGCGGCCACACCTTGGTGAGGTCGAAGGGGTTGAAGCGGTAGTCCGCGGCCTCGGCGACCGGCATCAGCTGGACGTAGAGGGTCCAGGACGGGAACACCCCGCGCTCGATGGCCTGGTGGAGGTCGCGCTGGTGCGAGTCGGCGTCGCCGCCGACCACCTCGGCGGCCTGGTCGCCGTCCAGGCAGCGGATGCCCTGGTTGGTCTTGAAGTGGTACTTCACCCAGTAGGCGTCGCCGTCGGCGTTGACCCACTGGTAGGTGTGCGAGCCGTAGCCGTTCATGTGGCGGTAGGAGGCCGGGATGCCCCGGTCGCCGAACAGCCAGGTGATCTGGTGGGTCGAGGCCGGCGAGTGGGCCCAGAAGTCCCAGACGTTGTCCGCCTCCTGCACGCCGGTGTACGGGTCGCGCTTCTGCGAGTGGATGAAGTCGGGGAACTTGATCGGGTCCTTGATGAAGAACACCGGGGTGTTGTTGCCGACGAGGTCGTAATTGCCCTCCTCGGTATAGAACTTGAGCGCGAAGCCGCGCGGGTCGCGCACCGCGTCGCTGGCGCCCAGGTTGCCGGCCACGGTGGAGAAGCGCAGGAAGACCTCGGTGCGCTTGCCGACCTCGGAGAGGAAGCCCGCCCGGGTGTACCGCGCGACCTCGTCGGTGACCTCGAAGTAGCCGTACGCGCCGGAGCCGCGGGCGTGCACCACCCGCTCCGGGATGCGCTCGCGGTTGAACCGGGCCAGCTTCTCCAGCAGGTGCTGGTCCTGGATCAGCAGCGGACCGTACTCGCCGGCCGAGGCCGAGTTCTGGTTGTCGGCGACCGGGGCGCCGGACTCCGTGGTCAGGATCTTGGGCATGGAGGGTCCTTCAGGTGTCGATAAGCGCGGTGCGTGGAGAGTGAGGTGACGGATCGTCAGATCCGTTCGCCGGAAAAGGTTCCCTGGGGTTCCCGACGAGCGGATCCGACGGGTCGTCAGTTTCCGAGCAGGCTCCGGACGACGGTCGCGGCCGCGGCCGGGTCGGCCACCGGGCGGGCGGCGGTCAGCGCGGCGGCCTCGTCGGCGGTGAGACCGGCCCCGGTGAGGGCCTCGACGGCCTCGGCGGCCGGGAGGGCGTTGAACCAGCGCAGCGCGAGGGCCGCGCGGCCGGCCCCGGTGAGGCGGCCGGTGAGCCGGAGGCGGGCGAGGCCGCCGTCCGGGTGGACGTTGATGCGCACGTGGGTCACCGGGCGGCCGGCGGCGAGCCGGAAGCGGTGCCGGGTGTCGGGCTGGAGCCGCGTGCGGGGCAGGAGTTCGAACCACTCGCCGTCGGCCGGGTCGGCCCCGGTCGAGGCGTCGAAGCCGATCAGGTCGGCCCAGCCGGGGGCATTGGCGACGAAGTAGGAGGTGTCCACTTCGGCGGCCAGGACCTCACCGCCCCCGGCCAGGGCGATCTGCACCCAGTCGTTGGCCTTGTCGCGCCGACGCCGGGTCTCCCAGCCGTCGCCCATGACGGAGGCGCGGCCGGGAGCGTTCAGGTTGTGCGGGGAGGAGAAGTAGCGGTCGGAGGCCGCCTCGGCCACGCCGCCGTACTCCTGGGCGGCCAGGTCGAAGGTGAGGCCGTCCAGTTCGCGCGGATCGGGCAGCACCTCGCCGTGCACCCGCAGCCGGGCGACCCCGCCGTCCGGGAAGATGTTCAGCCGTACGTGGGTGTAGCGGGTGCCGTCCGCGACGGCGAACTCGTGGGCGGTGTCGCCGTCGAGCGCGGTGCGCGGCACGATCGTGGTCCACTCGGCGTCCTGGAGCTCCTCGGGCGAGGGGTGGCCGGGGACGGACGCGGCCTCGACCGAGGCGGTCTCCGGGTAGTTGCCCGTGAAGTGGGCGGTGTCCACGATCACGCCGCGGACCACCCCGGCGGCGCCGAGCCGGACGATCGCCCAGTCGTGGTCCTCGTCGGTGGGGTGCGGCTGGTCGGCGGAGACGCCGCGGCGGCGCTTGGACTCCCAGCCGTCCATGATCTGGCCCTTGTGGCCGAAGGTGTGCGGGCGGAACTCGGCCGGCTTGGCGACCAGCAGGTTCTCGGCGTCCGCGAAGGTGTCCTCGTTGGTGGCGACGACGCCCGCCCCGAGCAGTCGGGAGGCCAGGTCGACCAGCTCGGTGAAGGGAGCACTCGGGGTGTCGGCAGTGGTCACTGACTCTCCTTTAGGCGCGTTCGGACGGGATGGGGGTGGCGGTGGTGAAGCGGGTGGGGTCGGCCTGCGGCCGGGCGAGCTGCCGGCCGAAGGGGCGGGCCGCCGGGTCCACCTCGCGGCCGCGCAGCCAGGTGGCGCGCACCGCGCCGGTGAGGGTCCGGCCCGCGTACGGGGTCACCGGGTTGCGGTGGTGCAGCCCGCTCGCGCGGACGGCGAACCCGCCGTCCGGGTCGAAGGCGACCAGGTCCGCGTCGTGGCCGGCGGCGATGGCGCCCTTGGTGCCGCTCAGGCCGACCAGTTCGGCCGGTCCGGCGGACATCCAGCGCACCACGTCGGCCAGGGTGTGGCCGCGGCGGCGGGCCTCGGTCCAGACGGCCGGCAGGCCCAGCTGGAGCGAGGCGATCCCGCCCCAGGCGGCCGCGAAGTCGCCGCTGCCGCCGTACTCGGGCAGCAGCTTGAGGTCGGGGGTGGACGGCGAGTGGTCGGAGACGACGGCGATGAACTCGCCGCGGCCCAGGGCCTCCCAGAGCGCGTCCCGGTTGGACTCGTCGCGGATCGGCGGACAGCACTTGAAGGCGGTGTCGCCGTCCGGCACCTGCTCGGCCGCGAGGGTCAGGTAGTGCGGACAGGTCTCGGCGGTCACCCGTACGCCGTCCTCGCGGGCCTGCCGCAGCAGCGGCAGCACCGCGGCCGAGGAGACGTGCAGGACGTGCACCCGGGCACCGGTGCGCCGGGCCGTGTCGAGCAGCCGGGCGACGGCCGCGGTCTCCGCGTCGGCGGGCCGGGAGGCCAGGAAGTCCCGGTAGTGGACGCCGGGTTGCTGCGGGGCGGCGGCGAGCACGGCCGGGTCCTCGGCGTGGATGATCGCCAGCGCCCCGATCCTGGCCTGCTCGGCCAGCGCCGCCTCCAGGTCGGCGGCCTCGACGTGCGGGAACTCGTCCACCCCGGAGGGGGCGAGGAAGCTCTTGAAGCCGAACACCCCTGCCTGGTGCAGCGGTTCGAGGTCGGCCAGGTTGCCGGGGACGGCGCCGCCCCAGAAGCCGAGGTCCACCCAGGCCTGGCCGTCGGCGGCCTTCCGCTTGAGCGCCAGCCCCGCCACCGTGGTGGTGGGCGGGATCGAGTTGAGCGGCATGTCGACGATGGTGGTGACGCCGCCGGCCGCGGCGGCCCGGGTGGCGGTGGCGAAGCCCTCCCACTCGGTGCGGCCGGGCTCGTTGACGTGCACGTGGGTGTCGACCAGGCCGGGCAGCAGGGCGGTGTCGCCGAGGTCGACGAGCTCGACCTCGCGGGCCGCGAGCGAGCCGTGCGGGGCCGTACGGGCGATCCTCCCGTCCTGGATCAGCACGTCCGCGGGGCGCTCGCCGTCGGGCAGGACCGCCCGCCGGGAGCGGATCACCGTCGGCTGGCTGAAAGGCATGGGGGACCTCCGGAACCTGGGAGTCGAGGGTGTCGGAACACGGGGGAGGCGAGGGATTGCCGGGAGCCTAGGCCCGCCTTCAACAAAACGTCAATGGAGGAACGTCCGAGGGATCACCGCGCGGGAAGGTCGCGCACGCACCGGGGTTCAGTGCGACAGGAGCTCCTCGGCCAGCCGCTCCCCCGCAAGTTCGGCCAGCTCGGCGGCCCTGGTCATGCTCTCCCCCGGCCGCTCGGCCAGGTCGGTCAGGGCGATCGCGGCGGTGAAGCCGGCGGCCCGCCACTCGGGCTCGGAGAGCTCCAGCCGGCCCGCCACCGCGGCCACCCGGACCCCCGCCCGGGCGGCCGCCGCGGCGACTCCGGCCGGGGCCTTGCCGTGGAGCGTCTGGGCGTCCAGACACCCCTCCCCGGTCACGACGAGGCGTGCCCCGCGCACGGCCCCGTCGAAGCCCAGCAGGTCGAGCAGCAGCTCGATGCCGGGGCGCATGGTCGCGCCGAGCAGGGCCAGGGCGGCGAAGCCCACCCCGCCCGCGGCGCCGGCACCGGGCGCCTCCCGGACGTCCCGCCCGGTGGCCTCGGCGACCAGGTCGGCGAACCGGGTCAGCCCCGCCTCCAGCACCACCAGGTCCCCGCCGTCGGCGCCCTTCTGTGGGCCGTAGACGGCGGCGGCGCCGCGCGGCCCGAGCAGCGGGTTGTCCACGTCACAGGCCACCACGACCTCGACCCCGCCCAGCACCTCGGCCAGCGGGCCGGGGTCGATCTCCGCGAGCCGGCGCAACGCGGCACCGCCGGGCGGCAGTTCGGCCCCGCCGGCATCGCGCAGCCGTGCCCCGAGCGCCTGCACCATGCCGGCACCGCCGTCCGTACAGGCGCTGCCGCCGAGGCCCAGCACGATCCGCTTGGCGCCGAGCGAGACCGCCTTGGCGATCAACTGGCCGACTCCGTAGGACCCGGCCGCGAGCGGGGCGGTGCGGCCGCCGGGCAGCCGGGCGAGGCCGGAGGCCTGCGCCAGCTCGACCACGGCGGTGTCGTCCCGGACGGCCAGCGCGGCGTCCACCGGCAGGCCGGTCGGGCCGGCCACCTTGGCCGGGACCCGGCTGAAGCCGGCCGCGAGCGCGGCGGCCAGGGTGCCCTCGCCGCCGTCGGCGACGGGCAGTTCGCGCACCTCGGTACCGGGCGCGGCGCGCCGGATGCCGGCCGCGATCCGGGCCGCCGCCTCGGCACCCTCCAGGCTGCCCTTGAACTTGTCGGGGGCGACGACCACATGGCCCTGGTGGGGGGTGGGGGGCATGGCGCGCTCCTCGCTTCCGTACGGGTCTGGCGGTGGTTCCGGGACGTGCGTCCGGCTGACGTGCGTCCAGCATGGGCCCGGGTGCTCCGGGTGGCCAGCGCCTCGGCCGGGGCGGCCGAGGCGGTCGGGGAGGCCGTGGTGTCCGGAGCGGCCCGCTCCAGGAGGATGCGCCCCCTCCCCGCCGTCCCCCTCGTCCCGCTTCCGACGTACGAGGAGCTCCCCGCGGCGGGGAGGGAGCCTGGCGACGCGTACCAGGCACGACCGAAGTGCCCCCAGGGGGACGTACGCGTCACCGGCCTGGATCGACCGACGGGCGGGCGGATGAGCCCCGGCCCGCACGCCGGTCGGGTCCGGCCTCCTGGCGGCGCGGGCACGACCGGATAGGTACACGCCACCAGGAGGAGTTCGGGGCCGGGGGCTCCGCGCGGGAGCCCCCGGCGGTTACGCGACCTCGCGCCCGGAGAGCCGCTCGACGCCGCGCAGCAGCGCCGAGTGGTCGAGCGAGCCGTCGCCGTTGGCCCGGGCGGAGGCGACCAGCTGGGCCACCACGGCGCCGACCGGCAGCGCGGCGCCCACGGCGCGGGCGGCGTCGGTGACGATGCCCATGTCCTTGTGGTGCAGGTCGATCCGGAAGCCGGGGGCGAACTCGCGGTTCAGCATGTTCGCCCGCTTGCGGTTGAGCACGGTGGAGCCGGCCAGGCCGCCGCCGAGCACGTCCAGCGCGGCCGCGAGGTCGACGCCGGCGTTCTCCAGGAACACCACGGCCTCGGCGAGCACCTGGATGTTGACCGCGACGATCAGCTGGTTGGCGGCCTTGACGGTCTGGCCGGCGCCGGCCGGGCCGACGTGGACGACCGTGGTGCCCAGCGCGTCGAACAGCGGCCTGGCCTCGGCGAAGTCCTCGGCCGCACCGCCGACCATGATCGACAGGACGGCCTCGACGGCGCCGGCCTCGCCGCCGGAGACCGGGGCGTCCAGGGTGCGGACACCCTTCTCCCTGGCGGCGGCCTCGACCCTGATCGAGGTCTGCGGGGTGATCGAGGACATGTCGATCACCAGGGTGCCGGGCCTGGCGTTCTCCAGCACGCCGCCCTCCCCCAGGACGACCTGCTCGACCTGCGGGTCGGCCGGGACCATGGTGATGACCACCTCGGCGTCCCTGACCGCCTCCGCGATGCTGCCGGCGCCGTGGCCGCCGAGCGCGACCAGGGCGTCGATCGGCGGCCGGGTGAGGTTGAAGCCGGTGACGTGGTGGCCGGCCTTGACCAGGTTGGCGGCCATCGGGCTGCCCATGATGCCGAGGCCGATGAAGGCGATCTTGCGGCTCATCGCGTCGAGTTCCTTACGTGTGCGGGTGGGAGGTCGGGTGGTTCGGCGGTGCGCTGCCCCCCGCTCGAACCGGGCACTGCCCGGCGGCGCGCCGCCGGGCGGCTCCGCTACTGGGCGGCGCGCAGCTCGCGCGGCAGCCACCCGAAGCTGTCGGCGCTGACGCCGCCGGAGGGGCGGTACTCCAGACCGATGGAGCCCGCGTAGCCCGCGGCCGTGAGCCGGGCGAACAGGTCCTCGAAGTCCAGCTCGCCGGTGCCGGGCTCGTTGCGGCCCGGGGTGTCGGCGATCTGCACGTGGCCGATGCGGTCGGCGTGGGTGTCGATGACCGCCGCCAGGTCCTCGCCGTTCCTGGCCAGGTGGTACAGGTCGCAGAGGAACCTGGCGTTCCCCAGGCCGGTGGCGGCGTTGACCCGGTCGACCACCTCGACCGCGGCGGCGGCCGAGACCAGCGGGTAGTCCGGCGACTCGGCCCTGTTCAGGGCCTCGATCAGCAGGACGGCGCCGATCCCGTGCGCGGCCCGCGCGGCGAGCACCAGGTTCTCCAGTGCGAGCGCGTCCTGCTCGGCCGGGTCGACGCCCTCGACCCGGTTGCCGTACAGCGCGTTGAGCGCGGTGGCGCCGAGCGAGGCGGCGAGTTCGGCGGCGACCGGGAGGTTGGCGCGGAAGCGGTCCCGCTCGGCGGGCACCGAGACGGTTCCGCGGGCGCCCTTGCCCAGGTCATCCAGGAGGTTGAGGCCGGTGAGCCGCACGCCGGCGTCGGTGAACGCCTTGCGCAGCGCGTCCAGTTCGGCCTGCGAGGGGTCGTGCTCCGCACCGAAGGGCCACCACAGTTCGGCGGCGGTGAAGCCGGCCGCGGCGGCCGCGGCGGGGCGCTCCAGGAGCGGCAGTTCGCCGAACAGGATCGACAGGTTGACCGTGAAGCCGTGCTTGGCAGCCGCCGTCACGTCGCTCACCTCTCATCTCTCTTCCTTCATCCGCAACTTCCACGATCCGGAAGAGGGATTCTGTGTGGTGGAAGCATCTCCGGCCCGCCGAGCGGGTGTCAAGGGAGTCGCTACATTTTGTTGAAGCAGCCCCGAGGGTCCCTGCCGGGCGCCCAGAGGGCACGCCGGGGCAGCCCCGAGGGCACACCGAGGCCACACCGGCGGCGCGCCGTCCGCGGGGGCCGGACCGTTCGATCCCCCGACCCCTGCCCGCCCGCACCCCCGCTCGCTACAGTGACCCCGTGCGATTGATGGTGGAGTTCACGACAGAACCGTTCGAACTGGACACGTTCCCGGAGCACGCCGCGGCGGCTCGCCGGGTGGTCGACGACGCCGGCCTGGACGTCTCGGTCGGCCCCTTCGGCACCGGTGCCGAAGGCGGGGCCGAGCAGGTCCTCGCCGCGGTGACCAAGCTGCTCAAGGAGACCCTGGACGCCGGGGCGACCCGGATCTCGGTCCAGGTCAGCGTGCTGGGCGAGGAGGACGGTACGCCGTGACCGAGAACGTGGAACACCCGCTCGCCGCGGCGGTGAAGCCGCTGCTGGCCGCGGTCGGCGCGACGCACGTCCCGCTGGACGAGGCGAAGCCCGACGACGTGGTCCTGGAGTGGGAGGGCACCCCGGCCCTGGCCGTCCGACTGCCGCACCTGAGCAGCGCGTTGGACCGGCTGCTCGCCGAGATGACCCGGCAGTTCGACGGCCGCCCGCTGGCCGAGCTCGACCGCCTGGAGAAGCAGCGGGTCGTCGCCCTGCTGGAGGAGCGCGGCGCCTTCACCGTCCGCCACGGCGTGGAGACCGTCGCCTCCGCCCTGGGCGTCAGCCGCTTCACCGTGTACAACTACCTGAACCGCCAGGACGGCGCGAAGTCGTCCTGACACTCCGGCTCGACGCCCTCCGGGGCGTGTGCGCGCCCCCGCCCCGGGGGCTTCCGAACGGGTGACCCCGCCGACACGACAGGACCGGATCGGCCTGCGGCGGGGCACACTTGGCGAATCGCACACGAAAGGGCCCGGCATCGGGGCCCGGTTCAAAACGTAACCACCAACCGTTCAACAAAGTGTTGACGGCCGGGTGGGGCCGATCTAGCTTTTCCGGGTGGCACCACTCTTCAGGAGGTCCACCCGTGACCAACCACCCCCACACCCTTGACGTCCTGGCCGCGACCGATGCCGCGGCACTGGAAGGGATCCTGCTGGAGGTCTGCTCCAGCCCCCGCTGGGCCGCCGCGGTCGCCGCGGCCCGGCCCTGGTCCGACCGCGACACCCTGCTCGCCGCCAACGCGGCGGCCATGGCGTCACTGACGACCGAGGACCTGCGCGACGCGATGGCCGGCCACGCCCGGATCGGCAGGCCGACAGTCGGCGACGCAGTCTCCGAGCGCGAACAGGCCGGAATCCAGGGCGTGGACCAGGCGGTCCTCGACGCGCTGCACGAGGCCAACGCCGCCTACGAGGCCAAGTTCGGCCACGTGTTCCTGATCTGCGCGACCGGCCGCACCGCGGTCGGCATGCTCGCCGCCCTGCGCGAACGCCACCCCAACGACGCCGCCACCGAGGCGGAGATCGTCCGCGGGGAGCTGCGCAAGATCAACGACATCCGGCTCGACCGTCTGCTCGACGCTTCCTGACGCTCCGTCATATCGCGCTCTCTCCCATTCTCCTTGCCAGAAACCTCCGGCATCCACTGATGCTGACGCACCATCACCTCTGCCATCAGTAAGGTCACTTCACCCATGACTGGCATCTCCACCCACGTGCTCGACACCAGCCTCGGCCGACCGGCCGAAGGCGTCCCGGTCGAGCTCGCACTGCACACCGAGGGTGGCTGGCAGGTGCTCGGCACCTCCGCCACGGACTCCGACGGCCGGGTCAAGGACCTGCCGGCCGTGGAGGCGGGCTCGGTCGTCCGGCTGCTCTTCGACACCGGCGCGTACTCCGCGTCCACGTACGCCGAGCCGCCGTTCTTCCCCGAGGTCTCGATCGTCTTCACGGTCGCGCCCGAACAGCACCACTACCACGTGCCGTTGCTGCTCAACCCGTTCGGATACTCGGTCTACCGCGGAAGCTAGTGGACCGACCTGGAAAGCTTAGGAGCCACGTCATGGCCCACGTGCTCGGTCAGAACCAGTACGGCAAGGCGGAGAACCGCATCGTCCGGATCCACCGCGACTCCACCCGGCACGAGATCAAGGACCTGAACGTCTCGGTCTCGCTCCGCGGCGAGTTCGAGGACGTCCACCTCACCGGGTCCAACGCCAACTGCCTTCCCACCGACACCACCAAGAACACCGTCTACGCCTTCGCCAAGGAGCACGGCATCGAGTCGGCCGAGGCGTTCGGCATCCTCCTGGCCCGCCACTTCGTCGACGACACCGAACGCGGCGTCGTGCACAGCGCCCGGA
The DNA here is from genome assembly GCF_042789775.1 of Kitasatospora sp. NPDC056800. Lineage (NCBI taxonomy): Bacteria > Bacillati > Actinomycetota > Actinomycetes > Kitasatosporales > Streptomycetaceae > Kitasatospora > Kitasatospora sp. NPDC056800. Next base: position 26,430 of record NZ_JBHUAL010000017.1, read on the forward strand.
TCCGGATCGAGGAGTACTCCTGGGACCGGATCCGGACGCCGGACAGCTCGGCCCGCTTCATCGGCTCGGAGGAGGTCGGCCACTCCTTCGTCCGCAACGGCCAGGAGGTCCGCACCAGCGAGATCGTCTACGACGGGGAGTCCGTCCAGGTCATATCCGGCCTGAAGGACCTGGTCGTCATGAACTCCACCAACTCGGAGTTCTGGGGCTACATCAAGGACGGCTACACCACCCTCCAGGAAGCGTACGACCGCATCCTCGCCACCCAGGTCACCGCCCGCTGGAAGTTCGGCTACAGCGGCCGGGACGGCGAGGCCCAGCCCAACTGGAACCGCTCCTACACCCACGTGAAGCGGCACCTGCTGGAGGCGTTCGCCGAGACCTACTCCTACTCGCTGCAGCAGACCCTGCACGCGATGGGCACCCGGGTCCTCAACAACCGCGCCGAGGTGGACGAGGTCCGCCTCGAACTGCCGAACAAGCACCACTTCCTGGTCGACCTGGAGCCGTTCGGCCTCAAGAACGAGAACGAGGTCTACTTCGCCGCGGACCGCATGTACGGCCTGATCGAGGGCACCGTGCACCGCGAGGGCGTCGTCCCGGTCATCCCGGTCGCCTGACCTCCCCCGCCCTCGGCACCCTCAGCACCCGCACCACCAGGTGGACGCCGCCCGGAATCGCCGCATCCCCCGGTCCCCACGGACCGGACGGCCGGGCGGGCCGCCCCACCGGCCCCATCACCAGGCACCACCCGCACCAGTTAGTTCTTCTCCACCTCCACCCCCACCCACCGGAGTTCGTGTCTGCCTCGCGGCGGCCGGCCCGGGGCACTGGAGAGCCCGGCCGAGGGATCCTTGCACCGCCGTCCCGCCCCCGGTCGTACCAGCACCAGCACCAGCCGCACTCCAGCGCCACGGGCGCGCCGGGAGCCACGGGCACAAGAGGGGCTCGACATGGCACCCAGCAACACCACCAGTACAGACGGCGGTTCCACCCCGGAGAGAACGCAGGACCCGGACGGCACGGACGGCACGCCGGCGAACCGCACCGGCAAGCCGCCCCGGCCCGGAACCCATCCCGTGGACGAGTTGCTGCCCCCGGTGAAGCTGTTCTCCACCGGACTCCAGCACGTCGCCGCGATGTACGCGGGGGTCGTCGCACCCCCGCTCATCGTCGGCGCCGGCGTCGGGCTCTCCCCCGCCGAACTCGCCCTGCTCATCTCGGCCAGCCTGTTCACCGCCGGACTGGCCACCCTCCTCCAGACCCTCGGCATCTGGAAGATCGGCGCGCGGCTGCCGTTCGTGAACGGCGTCTCCTTCGCGGGGGTCGCGCCCATGATCGCCATCGCCAAGGGCTCCATCGAGAAGACGGGAGGACCGAAGGAGGCCCTCCCGGTGATCTTCGGAGCGGTGATCGTCGCGGGGCTCCTGTGCTTCCTCGCGGCACCGTACTTCTGCAAGCTCATCCGGTTCTTCCCCCCGGTCGTCCAGGGCACCGTGATCACCCTCATCGGGGTGTCCCTGCTCCCGGTGGCGGTCAACTGGGCGCGCGGCGGTTCGCCGGGCGCCCCCGGGTACGGCTCCATGCGGGCCGTCGGCCTCGCCGCGATCACCCTCGTCGCGGTGGTGCTCTGCAACCGGCTGCTGCGCGGGTTCTGGCAGCAGCTGTCCCTGCTCATCGGCCTGGCGTTCGGCACCCTGATCGCCTTCCCGCTGGGCCTCGCCGACTTCGGCGCGGTCAAGGACGCGAAGGTCTTCTCGCTCCCCTCCCCGTTCCACTTCGGCGCGCCCGTGTTCGACGCCGCCGCGATCGTCTCGATGTGCATCGTCATGGTGGTCGCGATGACCGAGTCCACCGCCGACATGCTCGCCCTCGGCAGGATCGTCGACCGCGAGGCGGACGAACCCACCCTCGCCGCCGGCCTGCGGGCCGACGGCCTGGCCACCGCGCTCAGCCCCGTCTTCAACGGCTTCGCCGCCAGCGCCTTCGCCCAGAACATCGGGCTGGTGGCGCTGACGAAGATCCGCAGCCGCTTCGTGGTCGCGGCCGGCGGAGGCATCCTGGTCCTGCTGGGGCTGTTCCCCGTGCTGGGCTCGGTCGTCTCCCTGGTGCCGCAGCCCGTCCTCGGCGGCGCCGGGATCGTGCTCTTCGGCACGGTCGCGGCCAGCGGCATCCGCACCCTCGCGGAGGCCGGCATGGAGTCCGGCTCGAACACCATCCTGGTGTCCGTCTCGCTCGGGGTCGGCATCGTCCCGATCGCCGCGCCGACGTTCTACGACTCCTTCCCGGAGGCCGCCCGGACCCTGCTGCACTCGGGGATATCGGCCGGCTGCGTGGTGGCCGTCCTGCTCAACCTGCTCTTCCACCACGTCGGGGCCGCCCGTCGCTCCAGGCCCGGCCAGGGCTCCGACGCGACGGTACCGGCGGCTCCGACGGCTCCCGCGGTGCCGTCGATGCCGACAGGTCCCACGGTTCCGACGGCGACGCCGTCCTGACCGGCCCCGGGAGGGGCGCGCACCACGGTGCGCACCCCTCCCGGCCCTCCCCCCTAGGAGTCACGCCATGGCAGTCCAGCCCCCGCCCACCGACCAGCGGACCGTGATCGAGAACGTCGCGATCGCCACCGTGGACGCGAACGACACCGAGTACGCCCGCGGCCACGTGGTCCTCCTCGGCAACACCATCGAGGCGGTGGGCGACGGCCCCGCCCCCGCGTGGCTGGACAACGTGGTGCGCCGGATCAACGGCGAGGGCCACCTGGCCACCCCCGGCCTGGTCAACACCCACCACCACTTCTACCAGTGGATCACCCGCGGCCTGGCCCAGGACGACATCCTGTTCGACTGGCTGGTCGCCCTCTACCCGACCTGGGCGCGGATCGACGAGCGGCTCGTGCACGCCGCGAGCCAGGGCTCCGCCGCCGCGCTGCTCAAGTCCGGCTGCACCACCGCCTCGGACCACCACTACGTCTTCCCGAAGGACGGCGGCGACATCCTCGGCGCCTCCATCGAGGCCGTCCAGGAGCTCGGCCTGCGCTTCACCGCGCTGCGCGGCTCGATGGACCGCTCGAAGAAGGACGGCGGGCTGCCGCCGGACCACGCGGTCGAGGAGCTGGACGACATCCTGGCCGCCTCCGAGACCGCCGTGGACCGCTACCACGACCCCTCCTTCGGCTCGATGCTGCACATCGCCCTCGCACCCTGCTCCCCCTTCTCCGTCTCCACCGACCTGCTCCGGCAGTCCGCCGAACTCGCCCGCCGCAAGGGCGTCCGGCTGCACACCCACGGCTCGGAGACGGCCGAGGAGGAGGCGTTCTGCAAGGAGCTGTTCGGCATGGGGCCGACCGACTACTTCGAGTCGGTGGGCTGGCTCGGCGAGGACGTCTGGATGGCGCACTGCGTGCACATGAACGACTCCGACATCGCCAAGTTCGCCGAGACCGGCACCGGCGTCGCCCACTGCCCGTCCTCCAACGCCCGCCTGGCGGCCGGGATCGCGCGGGTGCCCGACATGCTCCGGGCCGGCGTCCCGGTCGGGCTCGGGGTGGACGGCACCGCCTCCAACGAGTCCGGCGAGCTGGGTACGGAGTTGCGCAACGCCCTGCTGATCAACCGGCTGCACGGCTCCCCCGCCGCGCTGACCGGGCGGCAGGCGCTGCGCCTGGGCACCATGGGCGGCGCCCGGGTGCTCGGCCGGCAGGACGAGATCGGCTCGATCGAGGTCGGCAAGCTCGCCGACCTGGCGCTGTGGAAGATCGACGGGGTCATGCACTCGTCCATCGCCGACCCGGTCGCCGCGCTCACCTTCGGCGCGCTGCCGCCGCTGTCGGTGCTGTTCGTCAACGGCAACGCGGTGGTCGAGAAGGGGCAGCTGACCACCGTCAACGAGGACCGGATCGCCCGCGACTGCGCCCGCGCCGCCCGCGAGCTGGCGGCGCGTCCGGTCTAGGGCCGGTCCGGTCTGGGCCGGTTCGGCCTGGGGCCGGTCCGACGCCCACCCCGTACTCCGGGGGCGCCCAGGGACGGTGCGCCCCCGGGCTCCGCGCACCTCGGGGCGACGGACGGACGACAACGGCGGACGGATGACAGCTGACAACTTTCGTCACCTGTTATCTGTTATCTGTCAGCTGTTCTCTGTCGTCTGTTCGCCGTCATCGGTGCGCGGACCGCAGCCCCGGACCCACGGCGAGGGTCCGGGGCTGCCGGCGCACCCGGCGGCAACCGTCAGGCCGTACGCCCGATCGACGCCAGGTAGGCACGCCAGCCGCCGTGGTGGGTGATCTCCCGATGGACGCCGCGCTCCAGCTCGCCCCGGGAGAGCAGCATGGACAGGCACGCGGAGCCGTCCTCCAGCTCGATGACGCCCAGTTCCAGCTCCCGCGGCTCCCCCGGCAGGATGACGTCCCGCAGCCGCTCCAGGGGGATGTCGTACAGCTCGCCCTCGATGGCGGTGTCCGCCTCCGGGTCGGCCAGCAGTCCCGGGCAGACGTCCGTGCCGCCGCTGTGGTCGATGGAGAAGAAGCGGTAACCGGGGGCGGTCCTGGCCGGCCCGATCAGCGAGTCGGCGACCTTCGCGTGGAAGGGACCGCCGACCATTGCCTGGCCGTTGAAGAACATGCGCGCCATGGGTGAACTCCTTACGTGGACAAGACCGTTCCGTACGGCGACGAGAGGACGGGTGGGATTCGTCGCCGTACGGAACGGAGTGGTGGACCGCCGGCGCACCGCAGCCGGGCAGGCTCCGGCGGGCAGGTCGGGATCAGCCCAGCAGCGGGAGCGCGGGGAGGGTCAGGAAGTCCACGAACTCCTCGGCCAGGGCGACCTGTTCGAAGAGCCGGGCGGCCTCCGGCCAGCGGCCGGCGCCGTAGGCCTCCTCGCCCAGCTCGGCGAGGAGTTCGGCCAGCTCCGCGGCGACCAGGGAGCGGACCAGCTCGGCGGTGGCCTTCTCGCCGGTGTCGGACAGCACGACCCCGTTGTGGATCCACTGCCAGATCTGCGAGCGGGAGATCTCGGCGGTGGCGGCGTCCTCCATCATGTTGAAGATGCCGACGGCCCCGAGCCCGCGCAGCCAGGCCTCGATGTAGCGGATGCCGACCTGGACGGCGTTGTGCAGCCCCGCGCGGGTGCAGGTGCCGCCGGCTCCGGCGATGTCGAGGAGCTGGGCGGCGGTCACCGGCTCGGCCGGGCCGGGGTTGTCCTTCTGGTGGGGCCGCTCGCCGAGCACCGCGTCGAAGGAGGCCCGGGCGACCGGCACCAGGTCGGGGTGGGCGACCCAGGAGCCGTCGAAGCCGTTCCCGGCCTCGCGGTCCTTGTCCGCCTTGACCTTCTCCAGCGCGGCCGCGTTGACCTCCGGGTCGCGGCGGCTCGGGATGAACGCGGCCATGCCGCCGATCGCGTGGGCGCCGCGCCGGTGGCAGGTCCGCACCAGCAGCCGGGTGTAGGCGGCCATGAACGGCGAGGCCATGGTGACGGTGTTGCGGTCCGGCAGGATGTAGTGCTCGCCCGCGTCGCGGAAGTTCTTGACGATCGAGAACAGGTAGTCCCAGCGCCCGGCGTTGAGGCCGGCCGCGTGGTCGCGCAGCTCGTAGAGGATCTCGTCCATCTCGAACGCGGCGGTGATGGTCTCGATCAGCACGGTCGCCCGGATCGTGCCGTGCGGGATGCCGAGTTCGGCCTGGGCGTGGGTGAACACGTCGTTCCACAGCCGGGCCTCGAGGTGGCTCTCGGTCTTCGGCAGGTAGAAGTACGGGCCGGAGTTGGGGTCCTCGGCGCCCTTGGCCAGCAGCCGGGCGGCGTTGTGGAAGAAGTAGAGGCCGAAGTCGACGAACGCGCCGGCCACCGGGGTGCCGTCGACCAGCAGGTGGTTCTCGTCCAGGTGCCAGCCGCGGGGGCGGACCACGACGGTGGCGAGTTCGGCGGCGGGCTTGAGGGTGTACGCCTTGCCGGCCGCGCCGGTGAAGTCGATCCGGCCCTCGAAGGCGTCGGTCAGGTTGACCTGGCCGCCGACCACGTTCTCCCAGGTCGGGGCGGAGGCGTCCTCGAAGTCCGCGAGCCAGATCCGCGCCCCGGAGTTGAGCGCGTTGACGACCATCTTGCGGTCGGTCGGCCCGGTGATCTCGACCCGGCGGTCCCGGAGGGCGCGGGGCGCCTCGGCGACCTTCCAGTCCCCGGCCCGGATGTCGGCGGTGTCGGGGCGGAAGTCCAGCGTGCCGGTGGCGGCGATCTCGGCGCGGCGGGCCTTCCGCCCGGCCAGCAGCTCCTGTCGGCGCCCCTCGAAGGCCCGATGGAGCCCGGCGACGAAGGCGAGCGCCTCCGGAGTGAGCACCTCCTCCGCCCGGGGGACGCGAGGACCGGCGACAGTGACGACCGGAGCGGCGGGCGAGGCGCCGACGGGCCCCTGATCTGCAGCCATGAGCAGGACACTCCTAAGACGGTTGAGCCTGGCGGAGGGAGCTCCGGTGGGAACTTCCTCAGGGAACTTCCTCGATCGGTACCCGCCTGTCGGCGAGTTCGATTCTGTAAGGTGGAGACTAGTTTCCGCGATACAGAATTTCAACGGTTTGTTGAAGAGATCGCCGGGACTCTACTCCTCCCCGACAGTGAAGGAAACGCCGGTGGTTGCGACCCCCGACCCAGCATCGACGACAGGCGCCGACCGCGCGGGCGGCGGCGTGCAGTCCGTCGAACGCGCCTTCCAACTCCTGGAGGCGCTGGCCGACTCCGGCGGCGTGGCCACCCTCAGCGAGCTCTCCACCACGTCCGGCCTCCCGATGCCGACCATCCACCGGTTGGTTCGTACCCTCGTGCAGCAGGGCTATGTCCGCCAGGACACCGCGCGCCGCTACACCCTCGGCCCCCGGCTGATTCGGCTCGGCGAGACGGCCGGCCGGCTGCTCGGCAGCTGGGCCCGCCCGTACCTGGCCGAGCTCATGGAGGCCACCGGCGAGACCGCCAACCTGGCGGTGCTGGAGGGCGGCGAGGTGGTGTACGTCGGCCAGGTGCAGTCGCGCCGCTCGATGCGGATGTTCACCGAGGTCGGCCGACGGGTGCAGCCGCACTGCACCGGCGTCGGCAAGGCGCTGCTCGCCCAGCTGCCGGAGGACGAGGCCCGCGCCGTGCTCGGCCCCAACCCGCTGCCCGCGCACACCGAGTACACGGTCACCGACCCGCAGGAGCTGATGCGCCAGCTCGCCGAGGCGCGCGAGCGCGGCTACGTGGTCGACGACCAGGAGCAGGAGATCGGCGTCCGCTGCATCGCGCTCGCCGTCCCGGGCGCGCCGACGCCCACCGCGCTCTCGGTCTCCGGCCCGGAGGCCCGCATCCGGGCCCTGGAGGAGCAGGCCGGAGCCGCCTCGCTGGTGCCGGTGATGCACCAGATCGCGAGCCGGCTGGGGCAGGTCCTCGCTCCCTGACGGAACGTCAACCTCCCTTGCCCGCCGACCCGGTTGGCACGGCGTGCCGCGTCATCCGTTCGGGCGGACGACGGGCGGGTTGCCGCCCGGCTCCGGCAGTGGCTCCGCCACCCTGGTGCCGACGCGGCCCGCAACGGCGCGGGCGGCCGGGACGCGAGGGCAGGGTGAGCGGGGATGGAGCAGCAGTACCGGGACGCATGGGAGGGCGCGCGGGGCGGCAGGGTCCGGGGAGGTGAGGTCCGGAGCGATGGCGTACGGGCCGGTGCCGTACGGCGCGCCGCGAGGGGTCGGGGGTTCGGCGGGGCCGGGCTGGTCGCGGCCGTGGCGGCGGGGTGCGCGGTGACGGTACTGGCCACCGACCCGGTCTGGGCGCTGCGGCGGCCCGAGCCCCGGCCCGCCGTGGAGGTCGTCGCGGCCGGTGCGCCCTCGCCGTCCACCCTGCCCGCACCGGCGACGCCCACTGCCTCGACCCTGCCGGCCCCGGCCAAGCCCGGAGCCGGGTCCGGGGCCGGGTCCGGGACGGCCGAGGCCGCCGCGCGACCGTCCGACTCCGATCTGGAGGTGGTCCGGATCGACCCGGACGCGGCCGCGCCCGGCGGCACCACCACCATCCACGCCTTCGTCGGCAACGGGGGCCCGGAGACCACCGCCTCCCCGTTCACGGTCGCGATCACCCTGCCGGAGGGCGTCAGCCCGGAGGGCCCGTTCTTCCCGTCCACCTGCCAGGTGGTGAGCCGCGGCCGCGTCGTGCGGTGCGTGTTCGCGCCCGGGCTGCGGGAGGGGCGCAGCGCGACCGCCCTCATCCCGGTCCGGCTCGCCCCGGACCTGCCGGAGGGCAGGCTGAGCGGCGGCTCGGTCGCGGTGCGCAGCGCGGACGACCGGTACGAGGGCAACAACCGGCAGCCGTTCGACATCACGGTGGCCGGGACGGCCGCCGGTTCCTGAGCCGTGTGGGCCGCGCGGTCCCGTCGGCGGGGTCGGCCCTGCCGACGGGACCGTCCTGCCGGCGGCGGGCGGGGCGCCGCCCCCGCCGAGGTGCCGACCAACGGCCCCGTACGGCAGTCGAGTTGACCGGCTTGAGGCTCAGCTCAGCCAGGCGTTGACCTGGCTCGCCGCGTCCGGCGCCCAGGCGAGCTCCAGGTGGTTCAGGCCGCCGAGCAGCCGGGTGCCGCCGACCGTCGCGATGCCGGTGGTGTCCAGCGCGCTCGCGGTGAAGACCAGCCCGTCGCTCGGCCCGCGGCCCTCGTTGAGCACGCCCGGGATGTCGGCGGACCCGCCCGCCAGCAGGTAGGTGCGCACCGCGGCCGGGATGCCGGCCTGCCGGAGCGGGGCGATCAGCGAGCCCGCGTCGATCGCCGCCTGGATGCCCTGGCCGGAGGTGTAGAAGCCCTGGCCGCCGTAGTAGGTGGTCCACCAGTCCTGCGCACTGCTGTCCACCCCGTAGGCGCCGTCCCAGCGGGCGAGCAGCTGGCGCTGGCCCGGGTAGCAGTCGTAGCCGCCGCTCGGCAGCACCCCGAGGCAGGGCTGCGCGGTGTACGTGCCGTAGCAGGTCATGGAGAGGTGCGGGGACGGCGCGTTGGCGGTGCCGCCGCAGGCGGGCCAGGTCACCAGGTCGAAGTCCCAGCCGTGCGCGTACACGTAGTCGAGCCCGCCGTGCGGCCCGCCCAGCGTGACCAGCCGGCGCACGTCGCCCGCGTACGCCCTCCCCCAGGAGGGCTTCACCGAGGACATGTACGCCCGGGCGGCGACCTCGCCCTTGCTCCAGGCCACCACGTCGACCTGGGGGACCCCGAGCCGGGCCCGGATCAGCGCGACCGCGTCGCCGACCGCCTGCGCCTGGAGCAGGTTGTCGCCGTGCTTGTGGGCGAAGCCGATCGCGAAGACCCGGTGGCCGGTGCCGGCCAGGTACTGGGCGAGCCCGGTGGACGGGCAGTTCGCGGCACCGCAGGCGCCGCTCTCCCCAGGGTTCGCCCAGGCCCGGTCGGCGTTGTCGTTGGCGCCGTGGACCAGCAGGACGGGGGTGGCCTGGGCGCCGGTGTCCCAGCCCGCGGCGGAGTAGAGCAGGAACCGGGCGGAGGAGGGCCGACCGGTGCCGAAGTACGTCCGGCGGGCGCCGTCCTGGTCGCCGCGCCCGTCGGCGGGGAACTGCTCGGCGCCGAAGCCGGGGGTGGAGTCGAGGTAGCGCTCGACCTTGGCCCAGCCGTTGCCGGGGGCGGGGAAGGTCGCTTCCAGGGTGAGGGGGACGGCGGCCGCGGCCCGGGCCGTACCCGCCTGCGCGGCGGTGGGGGTGCCGAGCAGGGCGGCGGCGAGGGTCAGGAGCACGGCGGCGAGGGCGGTGGGGACGCGTCTCGCGGGGCCGGGGCGTGTGGGGGTACGTCTCATGGCCGGACGCTAGGGCCGGCGCGCGGCCCTGCCCATGTGCCGGTCGCACACCCGGGCCGCCGCGTGGTGGCGGACCGTACCGTGGCCTTTGCCTGACCGAGTGCGCCCGGTCGGATAAATTGGAAGCCTGACATCATCCGCCGTGCACAAGAGCGGCGAGCCCGACCGGGTGCTCGCCACGACCTGACAGAGACGAGGACCCGCCCCACCATGACCGCGCCCCTGCCCGCCTTCGCCGGCCGCACCTACCTCTTCCGGGTCGACAACGGCGCGGCCTTCCGCAACACCTACTCGGCCGACGGCACGCGGCTGCGCTGGGAGGGCCTCGGCGAGTCCGCGGGCCAGTGGGAGGACGTGCGCCTGCACGTCGCCGAGGTCGCGCCCTCGATCTACTTCGTCAGCTGGACCGAGCAGAGCGGGATCACCGTCAGCCACGTGATGGACCTCGGCAGGCTGACCGTGCGGGCCTTCTGGACCTTCGAGGGCGAGGGCGGCCGGGTCGGCCAGCTGCACACCGGGACGCTGGAGCGGGTGGCCTGAGCGGCGGAACCGCCGCGCGGCTCCTGAATGACCGAACCCCCGGCGCCATGGCTCCGGGGGTTCGGTCGTTCAGGCTCGGTCGTTCAGGCTCGGTCGGTCAGGCCCGGCCGGTCAGGCTCATGCGGACTGGTTCGGCACCTTGAGGTGCTGGGACAGCCACTCCAGCGAGGAGGGCAGCAGGGCGCTCCAGGTCTCGAAGTTGTGGCCGCCGTTCTCCAGCATGCTGTACGAGACCTTCATCGGGCTCTGCACCCCGTCGACGAAGGCCTCGGTCTGCTGCCGGTAGTCGCCGTCGCCCTTCTTGGTGCCGGCCAGCAGCACGGACACCTTCGGCTGCGGCAGGTTCTTCAGCCGCCACAGCAGGTTGGCTTCGTCGCGGCGCTGCTTGCTGCCGCCGAAGAGGTCGCCCGTGGTCGGGTCGTCGGCGGCGTCGTAGTAGGCGGAGAGGGCGACGGCGGTCGGGAAGACGTCCGGGTGGCGCATGGCCAGCTTGAGCGCGCAGTAGCCGCCGGTCGAGTTGCCCATGAAGGCCCAGGCCTGCGGGTCGGTGGAGACCCGGTAGCTGGCCTGGATCGCCGAGGGCACGTCCTTGGTGAAGTAGGTGTCGGACTGCGGGCCGTTCGGGACGTCCTCGCACTCGGTGTCCTGGGGCAGCGCGGGCGAGGGGCGCACCAGGACCATGACGGTCGGCTGCATCCGTCCCTCCTGCAGCAGCTTGAGCGCGGCGCCCGGGTAGTTGAAGCGGGTGATCAGGTTCTCGGCGATTCCTGGGAATCCGGTGCTGACGATCACGGCCGGGAACTGCTTCTGGGCGTACTCCGGCTGGAAGTACTGCGGGGGCAGGTAGACGTAGCCCTCGGTGGACAGCCGGCTGGCCGCGCCGTCTATCCGGACCTTGCGGATCTCGCCGGACTGGGCGGGCTCGCGGCCCATCGCGCCGCCGCCCTTGACCGCGGCCTGGCCCATCGTCTCCACCATCAGCCGGCCGGAGGCGTCCGCCTTGTTGTGGATGACCACCGGGCCGGTGTCGCCGGTGCCCAGCAGGTCGTCCCAACTGCTGTAGAAGGCGAAGTAGTTGTTCGCGACCAGGCCGAGTGCGGCGAGCACCGCGAGCTGGGTGGCGAGCAGTGCGCCGATCCGGCCGAGCACCGACTGCCAGGTCTTCTTCGCGAGTCTGGGCCACAGCCAGACCGTGCCGACCATCATCACGACCGCGATCAGTGCGGTCAGCGCCAGCACCTTGTGGCTCGTCAGACCCATGTCCCGCTTGCTCCCACGCCTCGAACTCCAGTCCCCTCCGCTGGGGACATCCGAGGAGGTCACCCCGGTTCCCCCGCCGGGGCGCAAGGACCAACCCTAACGCCAGCTGGGAGGAAGCTGACCGCGGCTGGGAGGTGACGGGGAGCCGGGCTGACAGATGACAACGTTCAGATAACAGATTTCGAAAGTTGTCATCTGACATCTGTCAGCGGTCGGCTGTCCTCCGCCAGCCGGAGCGGGCGGGGTGGGCTGCGCCCGGGCTCAGCCCACCCGCTCCCAGAGCCGCAGCCCCGCCGTGAGCTCGCGCATGCAGCGCGCGCCGAGGTCCTGCGGGGAGCCCGGACCGGCGAGGGGCGCCTCGGAGGAGGCCCACTGCTCCAGGGCCACCCGGATCGCCGCGGTCGCGGCGGCGGCGGCCAGCCGGATCTCCAGCGGATCGGTGCCGTCCGGGCAGCGCTCGGTGAGGGCGACCCGCAGCCGCGCCTCCGAGTCGGCGTGGACCCGCTGCCAGGTGGCGTTCAGCTTCGGGTCGCGCAGCAGGCCGCGGGCCCACCGCATCATCTCCGCCCGCGCCTCGTCGGCCGGGGTCAGCGACGCGACCGCCGCGCGCTCCAGCGCCTCGCGCAGCGGCAGGTCGGCCGGGCTCGCCGCGAACAGTTCCACCCACTCCTGCCCGCCCGACGCGAGCAGCGGGGCGACGGCGTCCTCCTTGACGGAGAAGTACCGGTAGAAGGTGCGCAGCGAGATGCCCGCGGCGAGGGCGATCTCCTCGGCGGTGACCGCCTCGGCTCCCCGCTCGGCGAAGAGCGCGGCGGCGGTACGGGCGATCTCCAGTCGGGTGGCCTCACGGCGGCGCTGGGTCAGGGTCGGGCGTCCGGTCACAGGGCCAGCCTACGCGGACGCATGCCAAGGTGGCACGTCACGACGATCTGGCACGTCCAGCCTTTTTGGCACAACGTGCCACTCAGGCGTACCGTGGTTCCCGAGGTCGAGAGACCACGAACGAACGGAGTACCACCATGGAGCGCTTCAGCGGACGGAACGTCCTGATCACCGGCGGCGGCTCGGGCATCGGCCAGGCCACCGTGCACCGGATCCTCGCCGAGGGCGGGAAGGTCGTCGCCGTCGACGTCAACGAGGACGGCCTGAAGAAGACCCTGGACCGCGCCACCGCCGAGGGCACCGCGGACCGCCTGACCATTCAGGTTCTGGACATCTCGGACGAGGCGGCCGTCGTCGCGGGCGTCGCCGAGGCGACCGCCGGCCTGGGCGGCCTGGACGTGCTGGTCAACGCGGCCGGCATCCTCCGCTCCTCGCACACCCACGAGACCAGCCTGGAGTTCTGGAACAAGCTCCTCGCGGTGAACCTGACCGGCACCTTCCTGATGACCCGCGAGGCGCTCCCCGCGCTGCTCGCGGGCGGCCGGGGCGTGGTGGTCAACTTCAGCTCCACCTCCGCGAGCTTCGCCCACCCGTACATGGCCGCGTACGCCGCGACCAAGGGCGGCATCCAGTCCTTCACCCACGCCATCGCCTCGGAGTACTCGAAGCAGGGCCTGCGCGCGGTCTGCGTCGCGCCGGGCAGCATCGACAGCGGCATGACCCACAACCCGGGCCTGCCCGCCGACGCCGACTTCAGCCTGCTGGCCAAGCTCTCCCCCGCCCTCGGCCAGGGCTTCGCCGGCCCGGAGACGGTGGCCGGCGTGATCGCCATGCTCGCCTCCGACGACGGCGCCTTCGTCACCGGTACCGAGCTGCGCATCGACGGCGGCACCCACATGTGACCGGCTGATCGCCCCCTCGGTCCGGTCGAAGGCGGGGCCTGTGCCGTCCCCCGTACGGCGCAGGCCCCGCCTTCGCGTCGCTGTCGCTATCGCTGTCGGAGCCGGAGCCGGGTGCGGCGGCGGTCGGTCAGGTCACCGCAGGGGCTTCCCGAGCAAGAGTTCCCGGGTGACCCCGTCGGCGAGCAGGTCGCCCGGCTCCGCGAGCGGGGCGAAGCCGTGCCGGCGGTAGAGGGCGAGCGCCGCTTCGTTACCGGGGAGCACGGCGAGGCGCAGCGTGGTCCCGCCGGTGGTGCGGGCCCAGCGCTCGACCTCCTCGACGAGCCGGTCGGCGACGCCCCGGCCGCGCGCCCGCGGGGCGACCCAGAGCGAGCGCAACTCCCGTACCCCGTCCGGTGATCCGGGCAGGCCGCCGACGAGCCCGACCGGGTCCTCGTCCAGCAGGGCCGCGACGTGGTGGGCGCCCGGGATGCCGAGCCGGTCTCGCCAGCGCTCCTCACCGCCCCGGTGCCAGTCGGCGAGGCCGGCCTTGAAGGCCTCCGGTGCGTCGGTCAGGGCGGCGAGGCGGAGGTCCCGCCAGAGCGGCCAGTCGGCGGTCGTGAGGGTTCGGAGCGTCAGCGTCACCATGTCCGGCACCGTAGAGGGCCCGACCGGCGGCCGTCAGTCCGTTTCCCGTACCTGCGCGGCCCCGGCGGCCCGGGGCCGGTGGGGCCCGGCGGGTGCCCTACGGCGTGCGCCAGTCGGCGGCGAAGGCGGCGGCCGGGTTGGCGGTGAGGAGCAGCTCGGGCAGTTCGGGGCCATGGCTGCGGGCGAGGCGCGGGGCGAGCTCGGTGAGCAGCCGGACCGGGCCGCCGGCCGCGCGGGCGTTCCGGGTCGTGGTGTCGGCGCCGAGCAGCAGCTGGGCGGCGTGGCCCGCCTCGACCAGGTCGGCGATGACCTCGAAGGCCTGGTGGTCGCCGGCGTGGCCGGCCCGGGAGGGGCTGTCCAGCGCGAGGTACACGCCCTCGGCGGCCAGGTCGCGGTGCAGCGCACGGTCGGGGAGCCGGGTGAGGTGGCCGAGGATGACCCGGTCGGGCCGGACGCCGTGCCGGTGGCACAGCCGGTGCACGACCCCGGGCGGGGCGCCGTCGGCTTCGAGGTGGACGGCGATCGGGGCGCCGGTGGCGTGGTGGGCCTCGGCGGCGGCGGCCATCGTCCACCGGGTGTGGCGACTGTCGGGCCCCGCGTCGGCCGCGACCTTGATCAGCCCGGCCCGGACCCCCTCGGGCGCGCCGGGCAGACCGGTGGTGAGCTCGGCGACGAAACGTTCCGCCAGGTCGGCGTACGGGCCGGGGCGGTCCTCCGCCCCGGCGCCGGTGGCGGAGAAGGAGCCCGGCGCGTAGTGGACCGCCTGGTGCGCGCCGGTGGCGGCGACGATCCGCACGCCGGTCGTACGGGAGAGCGCGGCGAGCGAGTCCGCGCCCCGGCCCAGGCCGAGCGGGGTCCACTGGACGAGGGTGCGGCCGCCGGCGGCGGCGAAGGCGCGCAGCACGTCCTCGGCGGCGGCCGGGTCGTCCAGCTCCTGGCCGGGGAGCAGCGGGCTGCGGATGAAGAGGTGGTCGTGGGCGTCGGTGACGCCGAGGACGGCGGGGTCCAGGTCGCCGAGGACGGTGCGGACGGTGCGGCTCATGCCCCGGCCTCCTCGGTGACGGTCCCGGCGGCGCTCTCGGCGGCCTTGGTGGCCTCGGCGCTCTCGGTGCTCTCGGTGCTCTCGGTGCTCTCGGCGAAGGTCGCGGTGGCGACCCGCAGGCCGGCCAGCGCCTTGGGGAGGCCGACGTACGGGGCGAGGTGGACCATGACCTCGGTGATCTCCGCCTCCGTCAGGCCGATCCGCCGGCTGTAGCGGACGTGGTCGGCGAGCTGCGGCTCGACGCCGCCGAGGGCGGTGAGGGCTGCCAGGTTGGCGATCTGGCGGTCGCGCAGGGCGAGGCCGGGGCGCTGGTAGGTGCCGCCGAAGAGGCTGGTGACGATCCAGTCGGGGAAGCCGGGGGCGAGGGCGTCCAGGCCGCCGAGGGTGGCGGCGGCGCCCGGACCGGCCAGGTCGGCGAGCAGGGCGTGGCCGGCCGCGCGGTCGAGCGGGGCCGGGGTGAGGTCGGGGCCGGCGGGGGCGGTCGCGGGGGACATCGGGGCGGTGGGTCCTTTCACCAGTGGCGGCCGGCGGGCAGCCGGTCCAGTTCGGGGCGGGACAGGTGCAGCACCTGGTACCGGACGCCGGGCGCGTCCTCGGGGGCCGGGCCGTGCCAGAGCGCGAAGCTGAGCAGCTCCCAGCGGCTCGGGTCGACGGCCACGGCGGCGGTGTGCAGGTCCGGGTGCGCGGGCAGGTCCGCGAGCGCCCGCTCGACGGCCTCGGCCGGGTCGGCGCCTTCCGGCAGCCGTACGGTCGCCCGGGTGGCGGTGCTGGGCTGCTCGGTCCTCTCCCCCGCCACTGACGACGCGCCGTGGGCCAGGCCCGCGCCGAGCCAGTGCCGGACGGCGGGGCGGCCGAAGTCGGCGCTCAGGCCGCGGAAGCCCGGGCCCCAGAGGAAGCCGTTCATGCCCTCGGCGGTGCGCCAGAGGTAGAACGGCGCGTACTGGTTGACGGGCGAGCCCTGCCGACCGCGCTCACGGACCAGGTAGGCCTTGAGGCCGAGGCCCGGGTGCGCGTCGAGCAGGTGGCCCTTGTCGGCGACGCGCTTGCGGATGACGCCCATGTCGTAGTCGGCGGGGAGGGTGATCTCGTACTGCATGGCGTGCACGGCGGGGCTCCTCGGGTTCTGGCCGGTCTGACGGCGGGCGTCCTCGTTCTCGGCAGGCGCGTCGGCTCTGGTCGTACGGGTCGGCCGCGAGGGTTCGGCCGTACGGGTGCGGCGGCGCGCCCGGGGTCGTGCGGGTCAGGCCGTGCGGGTCAGGCCGTGCGGTGTGCCGCGAGCAGGCCGAGGGCGCCGCGGACGGCCCGGTCGAACGGCTCGGCGCTGTCGGCGGCGCGGGCCAGGACGTAGCCGCCCTGGACGACGGCGACCACAGCGGCGGCCGTGTCGGCCGGGTCCAGGCCGGGGGCGAACTCGCCGTCCGCCTGGCCCTGGGCGACCAGCTCGGCGATCCGGCCGCGCAGCCAGTCGAAGGTCTCCTCGACGGGCGCGCGCAGCTGCGGGTCGGCGACCACGTCGGGGTCCTGGGCCATCCGGCCGATCCGGCAGCCGCGCAGGACGTCGCGGTCGCGGTGCAGGTAGGCGGCGATCCGGTCGTAGGCGGTGCCGGGGGCGGCGAGGTCGGCCTCGGCGACGCCCCGCATCTGCTCGGCGCTGCGGCGCAGGGCGGCGGCCGCGAGGTCGGGCTTGCCGGTGAAGTGGTGGTACATGCTGCCCTGGCCGACCCCGGAGCGCTGCTGGATGGCCTTGGGGCTGGTGCCGACGTAGCCGCGCTCCCAGAGGAGGGCCTGGGTGCTCTCGATAAGACGGTCCTGGGTGCTCATGCGACTCACTGTACATACCAGTAGGTACAGAAGACTAGGGCTGGCTCCGCCCGGGCGCCCCGGGGCGCCCGGATCCTCCTCGCGGAACGGTTGAGGGCCGTGCGCCGCCCCCCGGCGGCCACGGCCCCTCGACCGTTCGTCATCCCCCGCACCGCCGAGCGGCATTCCGGCGCGCCTGGTGGCGCGCGTCACGTCACGGACGGTGGCCGGCGTCACGCCGCGTAGGGGGTGCACGGCGCACTGCGCGGGCGGGCGCCGGACGCGGGCGACTACGGCAGCGCGCGGCGGACCTCCGGGGCCACCTCGCTCGCGAACAGCTCCAGTTGCTCGCGCTGCGCCCCCTCGGTGAGCGCGTCCACCCCGATGCCGACCACCTCGTTGCCGAAGGCCTCGTGGTAGCGGTGGATCTTCTCGATCACCTGCTGCGGA
Organism: Kitasatospora sp. NPDC056800; assembly: GCF_042789775.1. Taxonomy (NCBI): domain Bacteria; kingdom Bacillati; phylum Actinomycetota; class Actinomycetes; order Kitasatosporales; family Streptomycetaceae; genus Kitasatospora; species Kitasatospora sp. NPDC056800. The sequence continues at coordinate 43,723 of NZ_JBHUAL010000017.1, forward strand.
CTGCCGACCAGGGCCGAACCGCGTTCCAGCGCGTCCTCCAGCGACGTGAACGGCGAGTTGTTGTGCCGGCCGGCGGCCGAGTCGAACAGGGCATTCCAGTACGGGCGGAAGCCCTCGACCGCGTCCTGCGAGCGCTTGGCGACGTACAGTCCGCCGAAGCTCGCGCCCACCCTGGCCCGCTCCGGGTCGTGCCCGTAGTACTCCCAGCGCTCGCGGTAGTGGTCGACCAGCGCCCGGTACTTCTCCAGCGGGTGGAAGGAGTTGGCGGAGAAGAGCGGGTCGCCGTGGCGGGCCGCGAGGTCGGTGGACCGCGTGCTGGTCGCGCTGCCGTGCCACACCGGGATCGGGTCCTGGAGCGGGCGCGGCCAGACGGTGGCGTCCCGGAGCGGCGGGCGGGTCGAGCCCTCCCAGGTCACCTTCTCCTCCCGCCAGAGCCTGCGCAGCAGAGCGTAGTTCTCGGCGAGCGCCTCCCACTGGCGCTCCTCGGGAAGGCCGAACAGCCCGAAGTGGCGCGGGTCGTTGCCCTTGCCGACGATCAACTCAAGTCGGCCGCCGGAGAGTTGGTCGAGCATCGCGTAGTCCTCGGCGACCCGGACCGGGTCGAGGATGCTGAGCACCGTCACCGTGGTGAACAGCCGGATGGTGGAGGTGCGGGCGGCGATCGCGCTGAGCAGCAGGGGCGGGGCCGGGGAGAGGAACGGCTCGCCGTGCCGCTCCCCCACCCCGTAGCCGTCGTAGCCGAGCCGCTCGGCGAGGACCGCCTGGTCGATGACGTTGTGGAGCTTCTGCTCCGGGGTGCGCCGGACGCCGGTGACCGGATCGGGGGCGTTGGCGACGAGGGACGAGACGGTGAACCGCACGGCGGTCTCCTTGAACGCTCGGGAGGGGCTCGGGACGGAATCGGAGGGGCTCGAGGACGAGCCCTCGGGAAGGGGTTCGGCGCAGACCGGGCCGGGCGTGACGAGGCCGGTGGAGCCCCGGGAGCCGACGGGCCGCGCGGGGCACGGGGAGCCGGTACGCGGTCCGGCGCCGCACTCCCACGGGCGGGCACCGGCGGAGCGGCTGACGGGACGGGCGGGCGCGCCGCTCGGGCGGCAGGGCACGCGGGTGGCGTCAGCGGACGGTGCTGCGGTGGCGGCGACAACAACAGCGGGCTGCGGCGGCGGTCACGGTCCGGACTGCCATCTCGCCTCCCCCCCGCCTCGCACGCGCACGATCCTCCGCGAGCATAGGCACCGGCCGGGGACGGGGCAAGGGCTTGATCCGCCACGGCCGACTGGCAAGATGTCCGGCATGAGCTACCTCGCCGCGGATGACCGCTATGACTCGATGACCTATCGGAAGGCCGGCCACAGCGGCGTCCAGCTGCCCACCGTATCGCTCGGGCTCTGGCACAACTTCGGTGACGCCCAGCCGCTGGAGGTGCAGCGGGCGGTGCTCCGCCGGGCCTTCGACCGGGGTGTCACCCACTTCGACCTGGCGAACAACTACGGCCCGCCGTACGGCAGCGCCGAGCGCAACTTCGGCTACCTGTTCGCCCAGGACTTCCGGCCGTACCGGGACGAGCTGTTCATCGCCACCAAGGCCGGCTGGGACATGTGGCCCGGCCCGTACGGCAACGGCGGCAGCCGCAAGTACCTGCTGGCCAGCCTCGACCAGTCGCTGGACCGGATGGGCCTGGACTACGTCGACGTCTTCTACTCGCACCGGTACGACCCGGACACCCCGATCGAGGAGACGATGGGGGCGCTCGACAGCGCGGTGCGCTCGGGCAAGGCGCTGTACGCCGCGATCTCCAACTACCCGGCGGAGCAGCACCGGGAGGCGGTGGCGATCCTGCGCGAGCTGGGGACGCCGGTGCTGATGAACCAGTCGGCGTACTCGATCCTCAACCGGTACGTGGAGGACCACGGCGTGCTGGACGCGGTGGGCGACACCCGGACCAGCCTCATCGCGTACTCGCCGCTGGCCCAGGGGCTGCTGACCGACCGCTACCTGACCGGGGAGGTGCCGGCGGGCTCGCGGATGTCAGTCGGGAAGTTCCTCACCGAGGAGGCGCTGACCGGGCCGAAGCTGGACCGGCTGCGGGCTCTGGCCAAGGTCGCCGAGGGGCGCGGGCAGACGCTGGCGCAGCTGGCGCTGTGCTGGGTGCTGCGGGACCCGCGGGTGGTCTCGGTGATCATCGGCGCGAGCAGCGTGGCCCAGCTGGACCAGAACCTCGACGCGCTGGCGGGCGGCCCGCTGACGGCTGAGGAGCTGGCGGAGATCGACCGGCTGAGCCGCTGAGCCGAGGCGCCTCCGGCGGAGCGGGAGGCGTTGGCTGACGGCTGACGATCGACGGATGACAGCTGACAGATTTCGAAATCTGTCAGCTGTCATCTGTTATCTGTTCGCTGATATCTGTTACTTGTCAGCCGTCAGCTGTTCGCTGCCGGCCGCTTGATGCCCAGGGCCGGCAGAACCGTTTCTGCAACCCGGTGGGCCTCCTCCAGCAGCGGATTGCCCGACAGGATGAAGGTGTCGACACCCAGCGCCTCGAACTCCTGCAGGCGCTCGATCACCTGGGCCGTCGAGCCGACCACCGCGGTGCCGGGGCCGGGGCGGAACAGGCTCATCCCCGGCCAGAGGTTGGGGTAGGCCTCCAGCTCGCGGGCCCGGGCCGGCACCTTGCCCCCGTGCTGGCGGAACTGCCGCTGCCAGCCGACCCCGTCCTCCCCCTTCGCCCCGCCCAGCTGGCGCGCGTAGGTGGCCTCGCTGGTGACGTCCAGCAGCCGGTCGGCGGCCGCCCAGGCCTCGTCCTCGGTGTCGCGGACGATCAGGTGCAGTCGCAGTCCGATCCGCAGAGTCCGGCCGTGGGCGGCGGCGCGCTCGCGGACCAGGTCCAGCTTCTCCTTGAGCAGGTGCGGCGGCTCGCCCCAGGTCAGGTAGACGTCCACGTGCTCGGCCGCCATCTCGATGCCGGCCGCCGAACTGCCACCGAACCAGAGCGGAATGCCGCCGGGCTGCGCCGGGGCCAGCTCGCGCAGGCTCGCGCCCGCGTTCTTCAGCTCGTAGAACTCGCCCTTGTGGTCGAAGACTTCGCCCGCCGTGAGGCGCTTGACGATCGACCAGTACTCGCCGCTGAGCCGGTAGCGGTCGTCGTGCTCGACGTCCAGGCCGTACTCGCGCAGTTGCGCGGTCGAGCCGTTCACCACGTTGAAGCGCAGTCGGCCGCCGTGCAGGTGGTCGAAGCTGAGCGCCATCTTGGCCAGCAGGGCGGGCGAGACCAGCCCCGGGTGGACGGCCAGCAGCGGCTTGAAGGCCGGGGTGGTGGCGGCGGCGAGCGCGCTGCCGAGCGTCCAGACGTCGTACAGGTCGGTCGCGAGCAGGGCGCCGGTGTAGCCCAACCGCTCGACGCTGCCAGCCAGTTGCTGGAGGTAGCGGAGGTCCACCGGGCGGCGCCCGGCCGGCTCCCAGGGGTAGTGGCCCTCGCGCGGGATGATGTACCAGAGGACTTCGGAGGCCATGGGTCAGACCGCCTTCGCGAGCGCGGCGGCCACCGGGGCCTCCAGCGCGGAGAGGTGGGCGTCGGCGACGGTCAGCGCCCGGTCGATGAAGCCCACACCGTGGAAGATGTCCGCGGCCTCCTGCTGCTCGGCGACGAACCCGGCCGTGGCGGGCTCCAGTCGCCAGGGCAGTGCGACCAGTGCGGACTGCCAGTCGGCAGCCGTGCCGCCCAGGTTCTCGGCGGCGATCGCGGCGGCCTCGGCCGGGTTGGCGGCCACCCAGGCGTCCGCCCGGCGCAGCGCGGTCGCGATCGCGGCGACCACCTCGGGGCGCCCGGTCGCGAAGTCCCGACGGGTGAAGAACACCGAGCGGTCGGTGATGACGTCACCAGTGCGGACCAGTTCACGGAACTCCCCGGTGCGGCGGGCCGCGGCGAGTTCGGCGCCCTGGGCGATCCAGCCGGCGATCTCGCCGTCGCGCAGCCGCCGGGCCTGGTCCTCACCGGCCGCCGGGCGCGCCGGGGTGACGTCCTCGCCGTACGAGAGCCCCTGGGCGTGCAGGGCCTTGGCGAGCAGGTGGGTCTGCCAGGAACCGACGGAGAGGACGACGGTGCCGCCCTTGAGGTCCGCGACCGTCCGCACCGGACCGGAGTCCAGCACCAGCAGCGCGCCGTGGTCCGGGCGGGGCGCCGAGACCGCCGCGTAGACCAGGTCGTGGCCGGCCGCCTGGGCGGTGATCGGCGGAGTGGAACCGGTGCCGCCGAAGTCGATGACGCCCTCGGCGAGCAGGGCGCCGGTGCGGGTGCCGTCCGCGTAGTGGTGGAAGGCGCCGGTCTCGCCGAGCGGGGCCAGCTCCTCGTCCAGGTACGGGAGTCGGGCGAGGTAGTAGAGCGAGGGGTTGCTGGCGTGGACGCCGAGGGTGACGGTCATCTGGTCAACTCCGGTGGTGCGGGCCTGACTTGTGGGAAGGCAGGCGGGATCGGGGGAAGGTCGGGGAAAGCGGGGGGTCGCGGACGTCAGTGGACGCCGAGGTCGGCGAGCAGACGGCGCCGCAGGTCGGCGAAGGCGGGGTCGGCCGGATCGCGCGGGCTCTCGACGGTGACGGCCTCGTCCCGGGCGAGCAGGCCGTCGCGCAGGACCACGACCCGGTCGGCGAGCCGTACGGCCTCGTCCACGTCGTGGGTGACCAGCAGGACCGCCGGGCGGTGGCGGCGCACCAGGTCGCCGACGAGGTCCTGCATGCGCAGTCGGGTGAGCGCGTCCAGGGCGGCGAACGGTTCGTCCAGCAGCAGGAGTTGCGGCTCGCGGACGAGTGCCCGGGCGAGCGCGACGCGCTGCGCCTCACCGCCGGAGAGGGTGGCCGGCCAGGCCTCGGCGTGCCGCTCCAGGCCGACCTCGGCGAGTGCCTTCAGCCCGGTCTCCCGGGTCGCGGCGCCGCGCGGGAGGCCGACCGTGACATTGGCCAGCACCCGCTTGGACGGCACCAGCCGGGGCTCCTGGAACACCACGGTACGGACCGGCGGGACGAGCACGGTGCCCTCGTCGGCCTGGTCGAGCGCCCCGAGGATGCGCAGCAGCGTGGTCTTGCCGGTTCCGCTGGCGCCGAGCAGGGCGACGAACTCGCCGCGGGCGATGGAGAGGTCGACCCCGTCGAGGACCGCCCGGGTGCCGAACACCCGGCGCAGGCCGCGCAGGTGGACGGCCGGGGCCGTCCGCTCGGTCGCCGAGGGAGGGGCGGGCGAACGGGGCGAGGAGGGGGCGAGGGCGGCGGCGGTGGTCGTGTCGGCGGTCATCGGGCCGCTCCCTGGACGGCCTGGCGCCACGGCATCAGCACGCGCTCCAGGACTCGGACGATGCCGTCGGCGGCGAGGCCGAGCAGCCCGTAGATCAGGATGCAGACGGCGAGGACGTCGGTGCGCGAGTAGTTCTGCGCCTGGGCCATCAAGTACCCGATGCCCTCGGTGGAGTTGATCTCCTCGGCGGCGATCAGGGCGATCACGCTGAGCGTCATCGACAGGCGCAGTCCGGACAGCAGCGAGGGCAGCGCACCGGGCAGCACGACGGTGCGCACGATCGCCCAGCGGCCGAGGCCGAAGCTGCGCATCGCCTCGACCAGCTTGCGGTCGGTGCTGCGGACCCCGCCCGAGGCGGACACGTACATCGGGAAGCTGGTGGCGACCCCGATCAGGGCCACCTTCGCGGTCTCCGTGATGCCGAACCACACCATGAACAGCGGGACGAGGGCCAGGAACGGGACGGTCCGCAGGATCTGGATCGCGGAGTCGAGCAACTCCTCGCCGAGCCGGGTGAATCCGGTGACCACGCCGAGCACCAGGCCGGTGGTCGCGCCGAAGAACAGGCCGAGCCCGGCCCGGGTGAGGGAGACGGACAGGGCGTCGGTCAGCTGACCGTTGCCCCACAACTCCCCCACGGCCTGGGCGACCTGGGCGGGCGAGGCGAGCACGTCCTGGGTCAGCGCGCCGGTGGCGGACGCGAGCGCCCAGCCACCGAGCAGGGCGAGCGGACCGACGGTGCGCAGGGTCACGGCCAGCGCGCGGGGGCGGGGCCGGTGCCGCCGGCTCTGCGGGGCGACCAGGCCGGCGTCGAGGGCGGCCCGGGTGTCCTCGGGGGTGAACTTCTCGGTCACGGTGGTCACTTGGCACCGTCCCCGAGCCTGTTGACGTCGATCAGGTAGGGCTTGACGTCCACCAGCTGCTTGGTGACCTTCTGGTCCGCGAAGAACTGGGCGACCGTCCCGAACCGGGCGGTGTCGGCGTCGGAGATGGCGTCGGCCGGGGTCCCCTGCCTGCTGACGTTCACCGCGACGTCCTTCTCGGCGGGGGTGACGGCGGTCGGGCCTGCGTCGGTGAACACGTTGAGGTAGCCGGCCGGGTCGGCCTTCTCCTTCTCGCCGTTCTCGCGCAGGTAGGTGTAGAACGCCTTGACCACCTCGGGGTGCTTGTCGGCGAAGCCGTTGCGCACCGCCCAGACGGCGTAGTTGTCGGAGCCGACCTCCTGGCCGTTGACCAGGAAGTGCGCGCCGGCGTTGGCGATGGCGGGCGTCGAGAAGGTGTTCCAGGTCGCCCAGGCGTCCACCTGGCCGGAGTTGAAGACCCCGGAGGTCTGGTCGGCGCGCAGGTAGACCCGCTCCACCTTGTCGGCCGGGACCCCGTTCTTCGCCAGCGCCTTGAGCAGCAGGTACTCGCTGGTGCCGCCCTGGGAGACGGCGACCTTCCGGCCGACCAGGTCCTGGACGGACTTGACGGGCGAGTCGTTCTTCACCAGGATCCCCTCGCCGACGCCGTCGGGCGCGGTCTGGGCGAACAGCTTGAAGCCGGGCTTCTGGGCGAGCGCGGCGACGGCCGAGGTGATCGAGCCCTGGGCGACGTCCAGCTGGTCGGCGGAGAGGGCCTGGGCGGCGGGGGCGAAGGGGCCGGCGCTGCCGGTCCAGGCGACCTTGGCGTGGACGGCCGCCAGGGCCCGGTCCAGCGAACCGTCCTTCTTGCCGCGGGCGAGGAAGCCGTTGTTGCCGGGGTCGGGCAGGCGGAGCACCACGTCGGCCTTGCCACCGGCCCCGCCTTCGGCGGAGGCCTTGGCCCCGTCGGCGGACGAGCCGCAGGCGGCCAGGGCGGTGGAGGCGAGCAGCGCGGTGGCGGCGAGGGCGAGGCGGGGGGTCTTCACGGGGGTCTCCATGTGAGTGACAGATGACAGCCGACAGCTGACAACTTTTGAAATCTGTTAGCTGAACGCTGTTACCTGAAGTCTGTGATCCGAGCGCTGTCGGCGCCCGCACCCGAACCTGCGGCGCCGCTCGTGTCGGTGCCGGCAGCGACACCCGCACCCTCACCCGCACGCCGCACACGCAGCAGCTCGCGGGCCGCACGGAGCGGCTCCGGGTCGGCCCACGCCCGGACGTCCACCGGCGCGGCGAGGAAGCCCTGCTCCCTGAGGAACCGTTCCTGCAGCGCCAGCAGCTCCAGCCGCTCCGCCGACAGGTCCAGGTGCAGGGTGCGGTGACTGCCCGGCGCATAGGCCCCGGCGACGCCCTCGGCCCCGGCACCGGTCTCGGCCCGCAGGATCCGGACCACCTCCTCCGGGTGCTCCGCCGCCCAGTCGGCGGCCTCCAGCAGCACCGCGAGGAACCGGGCGACCAGCTCGGGCTGCTCGTCCAGCAGCCGCTGGTGGACGGTGATCGGCCGCGGGGTGCCGTTGTTGACCCGGGCCCGGCGGTCCGGCGCCGCGTCCAGCTCCACGGCCACCTCCGCACCGATCCGGCGGGCCGCCTCGACGGCGAGCGCCCCCTTCACGTACACCGCGTCCACCACCCCGTCCCGCAGGGCGGCCAGCTCCGCGGACCACTGCCCGCCACCCGGGACGCCGGGGACGTCCACCAGCTCGGCGTCCGCCAGGGTGAGGCCCGCGAGCCCGAGGGCGCCGCGGAGGCCGGCCAGCGCCATCGCCCGCCAGAAGTCGATGCCGATGTCATGATGCGGCACCGCCAGCCGCAGTCCGCGCAGCTGCGCCGGTTCGGTCACGCCGCTGCCGGCCCGCACCAGCACCACCTGGCGCTCCTCGATCCAGGTGAGGCCGATCAGCCTGGTCGCCTCGCCGCGCGAACGGGCCCACAGTGCGGGGACGTTGCCGCCCTCCCGGAACAGTCCGGTCAGCGCGTGGGTGTAGTGGTGGTCCGCCGCCACCTCCGGCGGAGCGTCCTGCAAGGAGCGGACGGCGATGCCGTCGGCGGCGAACTCCCGGGCGAGCCACCCCTGGTCGGCGGCGATCCCGGTCGCGGTGGGCACCGGGCAGCGGGTGAACCAGAGGGTGTCGGGAAGCGGGGAGGCGTTCTGGATGCGACTGGACAACGGAGTTGGTCCTCTACGGGGGCTCCGACGACAGCCGGAGGAGCTCGGGATCGATTACCGCACGAAGGCACAGGAAGCCTGGTGCGCAAGGAAGTTGTACGCCACGATGCAGGGAGGAAGGCAGGTGGCGCAGGAGGCGTCGGTCAGCGACAACACGCACGGGAGGGGAGACACCGGTGGGACGTCACGGTGCTTCTCCTTCCGCAGAGTCGGGGCAGGCGCCGCCTGGACCGAGTGGCCGTCCGGCGCGATGCCAGGAGCGTTCCACGGCGGACGAGCCCGAGGCAAGTCTTTGCCACATGATGGGATCGGTTGTTCATCAACGCCATTCCATTGCAACGTCGTCGACACATTCCCGCAGCACCGGCTGCCCTACGCTGAGACCGCCTCCGGCCGCCGGGCCGGAGTTCCGAACCGAAACGCGAGGTGCCATGCCCGGGGCCGCCACCGCCGTCCAGAGTCCGCCGGCCGGTGCGCAGGCCGTCCAGCGCGCGCTCGGACTGCTGCACTGCTTCCATGACAACGGCCCCGACCTGAGCGCCTCGGACCTGGCCCGCCGGATGGGCCTGTCGGTCTCCACCGCGCACCGGCTGGCCCGCACGCTGGTCAGCGCCGGGTTCCTGGAGCAGGACGAGCAGACCGCCCGCTACCGGCTCGGTCCGGCCGTCGCCGAACTCGGCCAGCTCACCTTCCACCAGCGCGGGTTGCACCTCGCCGGGCCCGAGCTGGAGCTGCTGTCCCGGCGCACCAAGGCCACCGCCGACCTGGCGATCCGCAGCGGCGCGCACGCGGTGATCCTGGTCGGCGGATCGGTCCGCCCGGACACCGGACTGGGCCTGCGCCGCCCACTGCACTCCACGGCGCTCGGCAAGGTCCTGCTGGCCTGGCCCCGCCCGGGCGAGACGACGCCCTCGACACTCGGCCCGCTGGCCTCCTTCACCGACCGCACGATCACCGAACCGGCGCTCCTGGAGGAGGAGTTGGCGAAGGTCCGGACGGCCGGGTACGCGCTCAACGACGGCGAGTCGACCGCCGGGGTGCGGACGGTGGCCGTGCCCGTCCTGGACGGCGCCGGGCAGGCGCGGTTCGCGCTGGCGGTCCGTTCGACGCCCGCGCACCTCACCGACGACCGGCTGGACTGGTTCCTCGGCCACGCCCGCGGCTGCGCCGACGCCCTCGCCGTCCTCCTGCTCCCGCCGGACCAGCGCGGCTGACGCTCCCGGCGCTCCTTCCGCGCCGCCGGAACGCGACGAAGCAGCGGGCCGCCCGTCCGTGTCCAGGACGAGCGGTCCGCTGCTTCGACCGGCCGATGGTCAACCGACCGGCGGCAAGAGGCCGTTGGCGACCGGCTGCCAGATCGGACGCCGGACCGGCCGTCAGATCGGCTGTCAGATTCGCCGTCAGGCCGGAACCAGCCGTCAGACCGCGGCCGGGGTGTACTTGTAGCCGACCCGGCGGACCGTCACGATGGTGTCCCGGTAGGCCGGTCCGAGCTTGCGGCGCAGCCGGGCGACGTGCACGTCGACCGTCCGCCCGTCCCCGACATGGCCGTAGCCCCAGACCGCGGAGACCAGGTGGTCCCGGGTGTGCACCCGCTGCGGGTGCTCGGTGAGGTGCGCCAGCAGCTCGAACTCCAGGTAGGTGAGGTCGAGCAGCCGCCCGTCGACGTAGGCGTTGCGCCGCTCGGTGTCGACGGCGATGCCGCGCCCGGCCGGGCGGACCGGACGGACCCCCGCCACGGTCTGGCCGGCGGGCCCGCCGGTCGTCGGCTGCGCCCCGTGGGCCGGGTGGGCCCCGGGGAGCTGGGCCGCGGCCCCGACACCGGCCGGAGCCCCCGGCAGGCCGACGACCTGCGCCGCCGGGCCCTCGGTCGGCACCAGCACCAGGTACCCGACCATCGCGCCGCCGTTCACGCCGCCGAACTGGATTCCGTACTGGGCGAGCAGACCCTGCGGCAGCGCGCCCTGCGGCAGGGTGGCGACGACGGCCGCCCCCTCCGGCAGCGCGGCGAGCAGCGCCTGGGGCACCTGCGGGACGGTCACTCCCGGCTGCGCGGCTGCGGGTGCCGGGACGGTCGCCGGACGGGTCGGTCCGACATGGGCCGTTCCGGCGTGGGTCGGTCCGGCATAGGGCGGACGGGCCGCCACCCCGGGCCATCGGTCGGACAGCGACGCCGGGGGGACGGACGGTCCCGCGGCCCCGGACGCGCCGGGACCGACCGGCGCGGTGGCGGGGACGGAGGAGACCGGCGGGACGGAGCGGACCGCGCGCAGGTGCGGGGTCGCGGTGGGCAGGGGCAGGGTGGCCGTGGAGGAAGAAGACATGGTGTGCCGCTCATTTCGCGCGTGACGGACGGGGTGGAGTCGTCTGCGCGTCGACCGGGCGTACTGCCTGGGCTGGACCGGAACGAACCGGATCAGCGGGCGGAGGGCCGGGACGCGCTGGGCGAGCCGGGACACGTTTGATCGAACAGGTGCGGCTGCCGGGACGGCCAGAACGGCTCGAGGTCGAGGCGACCCCGCCGGCTGTCCACGGCGCGGCTCCCGCACCGGTTCCACCGTCCGGTCCGTCCACCCGCGCGCATCGCGGGGGCCGACCCGGCCGTTCGGGTACGGCCGACGATGCCGGGGGTGGTGCTGGGGCAGACGATGTTCACTGGTGGTCTCTCCGCTGGGCGGGTCCGGTTGGTCGGCCGCGGGCACGCCGGACGGGCGGTCCGCTACGGCCTGGTCGACGGGTTTCGGCGGTGCGTCGGACGGTGGACCGAGAGGGCCGGGTGGGCCGTCAGCGCCGGGGACGTACCGGGAAGGTCGGGAAGGTCAGGCCGGTCAGCGACAACACGCGCTGCAGATCAGCGCGTGGTCGATGTAGCGGCGGACGGTGAGCGCCGGATCGGCGGCACCGGTCACGGCGACGCCGGGCATGGGGGCACCGGGCAGCGGGGAGCCGGGCACGGCGGTGGTGATGCGTCGTCGGCCGACGGTCATCCTGCTGCCCTCCCCCTCGTTCTCCACACGGCGGCGCACCGTTGACGGTGCCCGCCGACGATGCCTCGCCGGTTCGTCGAAGGCCGTCCGCCGGTTGCAACGCCCGTACGAACGGGGCGTTTCCGGCGCCCCCGACGGCATGGCCGGGCGGCCTTCGTCCACAGAGCCTTCCACGGCCGGGCCGGTCTAGGCAACCTTCGGCGCAGTGATCGTCCACGATGCGGACGGTGGAATGAGACGGCGGGCGGAAGGGGCAGGTCGGCGCGCTGACCTGCCGACTCTTCGCACGCCCGTCGTACGGCGGTCGCCCAGCCGTCCTTCACCCGTTGTCGAGCCGGAGCGCGGGCCGACCCCGGCCGGAGCCGGACCTGCTCCGACCGGACCGAGCCGGGTCCGGCCGGGGCCGAGCCGCCCTCAGGCGCCGACCGGGGCGCGGCGGTGCCGGCCGGCGGCGGCGTGCTCGACCAGCGCGACGAGCAGGTCCTTGCCGTCCTGCCGCAGCCGCGCGTCGCAGAGCACCACCGGGATGTCCGGGTCGAGGTCGAGTGCCTCGCGGACCTCGTCCGGAGAGAACCGCTCGGTGCCCTCGAAGCAGTTCACCGCGACCAGGAACGGGATGCCGCGCTGCTCGAAGAAGTCCACCGACGGGAAGCAGTCGGCCAGCCGCCGGGTGTCCGCGAGCACCAGGGCGCCGAGCGCGCCGCGGGCCAACTCGTCCCAGACGAACCAGAACCGGTCCTGCCCGGGCGTGCCGAACAGGTAGAGCGCGAGGCCCGGCCGCAGATCGATCCGGCCGAAGTCCATCGCGACGGTGGTGGTGCGCTTCGCCTCCACCCCCGAGGTGTCGTCGACCGGGCGGCCCAGCTCGCTGAGCTCCTCCTCGGTCCGCAACGGCCGGATCTCGCTGACCGATCCGACCAGCGTGGTCTTGCCCGCGCCGAAGCCGCCCGCGACCAGGATCTTCACCGCGACGGCCGGACCGCCGCGCCAGCGCGGGTCGTTGGCGTTCGCCGGGTGGGACGCGGTGCCGTCCGGATCGGGCACGGTGCCCTCCGGGCGGGGGCGGGGGTCAGAGCGCACGGAGTCCATTGATCACGTCTCGCAGCAGGCGCTCGTCCGGCAGCTCGGCGAGCGGAACGGGTCGGGTGACGCTGATCAGCTCGGCGTCGTAGAGGTCGCCGAGCAGCACCCGCACCACGCTGACCGGCAGGTCGGTGTAGGAGCCGAGCTCGGCGACGGAGAGCGGCTCGCGGCGGCACAGGGTGAGCAGCGTCTGGTGCTCCGGGTCGAGGACGTGCGCGGGCACGGCCCCCGCGACCGGCCCGGGATCGACGGCGGTGACCAGCGAGATCAGGTCGAACAGCCCCTCCTCGACCGGCCGGGTGCGGCCGCGGGTCATCGAGTAGAGCCGCACCACCGGGCCGGCCTCGTCGTCGAACCAGCGGTCGTCGACCGGGGTGCGCGGCCGGAACAGGTCGACGTCGGGCCCGTCCGGGTCGACCTCGCCGTCCTGGCCGTCATGGCCGTCCGGGCGGTCGACGGCGTCCGAACCGCCACTGCCGGACGGCCCGCGGGCACCGGAGGAACCGCCGCTGCCGGACGGCCCGGCCGTACCCACCGGCACCTGGGGGCCGTCCGGCGTCTCCGGGCCGTCCGGCTCATCCGCCTTCGGATCCGCCATCGGACCGCTCATCTCACCGGCGGGGCGGTTTCGGTGCGCGGCTCGGCGGCCATGTGCTCGCCGACCCGCTTGACCAGCAGCGCCATCTCGTACGCGATCTGGCCGATGTCCGCCTCGGCCTCGCTCAGCACGGCCAGGCAGCTGCCGTCGCCGGCGGCCGTGATGAACAGGAAGGCCTCGTCCAGCTCCACCATGGTCTGCCGGACGCCGCCGACCTTGAAGTGCCCGCCGGCGCCCTTCGCCAGGCTGTGGAACCCGGCGGCGACGGCGGCCAGGTGCTCGGCGTCCTCGCGGTCGAGGTCGCGGGAGGCGCCGGTGGCCAGGCCGTCGTTGGAGAGGATCACCGCGTGCCGCAGGGCCGCGACGCGCCCCACCAGGTCGTCCAGGAGCCAGTTGAGGTCCCCTGACGACTGCATCGACGTGGTCATGAATCAGTTCCTTCCGCTGGAGCGGGTGGTGCGTGTGGAGCGGGTGGTGCAGGTGGTGCGGATGAAGCGGGTGGTGCGGGTACGGCGGTGTCCGGGGTCCGGCGGACCGGCTGCCCCGGCGGTACCCGCCGGACGAGCGGCGCCCGGCCGGTGTCCCGCGGCGCGGGCAGCGCCGCCGGGGCGGGCGCCGGGGCGATCGCCCGCCGGGACCGGTCGGGCGGCTGCCAGGCCGGTACGGCGGTGGGCCGTCCGGTCCCCCGCACGGCACGATCGTCGGGTGTGCCGGGACGATCCGTCAACGGAGCGCCGGTCCGGTCCGTCGGCGCACCGGCGCGGCCCGGGGAGCCGACCGTACGGTCCGCCGGGGCCGTGGCCCCTCGCCCCCGGGTGAAGCCGCGCTGGAAGGAGGCGAAGGTGGCCCTCGCCTCCTCGGGCGAGCGTTCCCGGACCTCCCGGGCCTCCCCGCCGTCGCGGGGGCCCCGGCCGTCCTGGGTGCCTCCGGCCGATCCGTCGCCGGCCGACGCGCCTCCGGCCCCGCCGTCGGCTCCGGTACCGGCTCCGTTGCGGAACCGTTCCTTCAGCTGTTCCGTGAGCTGTTCCCTGAGCTGCGGCGCCAGGTTCGCCTGCCGGACCCGCCGGGGCAGGCCGCCCGCCGTCCGGGGAGCGGCACCCGCGGGCGGAACCGCGACCGGGTCGGTCCGCCCGACGGAGCCGCCGACTCCACTGGCCCCGGCAGCTCCGCCGGCCTCGGCAGCCGCGACGGCCGCCTCGGCCGCGGCCACCACGACGTCCTCCCGCCGGTGCCGCCCCGGCCCCGGCGCGTCCTCGGGGTCCGCCGCGGGCGCGGGGACCAGCACCGGCCCGCCCTTGCCGCGCGAGACCCGGCGTGGCAGTCCGCCCGCCGTCCGGCCCGCGTCCGGCGCGGAGGGCCGCGGCCCTCCCGTCGCCCCGCGGTACCTGCCGTCCGCGTCACCATCGGCACCGGCGGAACCGACCGCGGACGCCGACGAGGGAGCCGACGGGCGTGCCGACGGAGCCGCCGACGGGGAAGCACCACCCGACCCGGGCACCGCCACCAGGTCCCGCTGCCCGCGCCGGCCGCCCGCCGCGGGCCGCTGCCCGGCCGTGCCCGGCTCCGGCCGCCCGTCCGGGGCCTCCGCGAGCAGCTCGCGCGGGATCAGCACCACCGCCGTCGTCCCGCCGTACGGGGACGGCCGCAGGTGCACCCGGATGCCGTGCCGGCGGGCCAGCCGGCTGACCACGAACAGGCCCAGCCGGTCGGTGTCGGCGAGATCGAACTCCTGCTCCACGGCGAGGCGTTCGTTGATCTCGGCGAGCAGCTGCTCGCTCAGCCCGAGGCCGCGGTCGTCGATCTCCAGCGCGAAGCCGTGCGCCACCACCTCGCCCTGGACGGTGACCTGGGTGCTCGGCGGGGAGAACACGGCGGCGTTCTCGACGAGTTCGGCGACCAGGTGGGTGACGTCCGCGACGGCGCTGCCGAGCAGGCCGGTGCCGGGGAACGGCCGGACGATCACCCGGGCGTAGTCCTCGACCTCGCCGACCGCCGCCCGGACCACGTCCACCATCCGGACCGGCTTGCGCCAGGCGCGCCCGGGCGAGCCGCCGGCCAGGATGATCAGGCCCTCGGCGTGCCGTCGCATGCGGGTGGTGAGGTGGTCGACCTTGAAGAGGTCCTCCAGCTCCGCCGGGTCCTCGGTGCGGCGCTCCATGGTGTCGAGCAGGGTGAGCTGGCGGTGCAGCAGCACCTGGCTGCGCCGGGCCAGGTTGACGAACACCGCCGAGACCCCGCGCCGCAGTTCGGCCTGTTCGACGGCGGCCTCGACGGCGGCGCGTTGCACCGCGTTGAAGGCCTGGCCGACCTGGCCGATCTCGGCGTCCCCGAAGTGCAGCTCGGGGGCCTCGGTGGCCACGTCCACCGGCTCGCCGCGGCGCAGCCGCAGCATGACGGACGGCAGCCGGGTGCCGGCCAGCTCGTGGGCCGCGTTGCGCAGGCCGATCAGCTGGCGGGCGAGGCCGCGGCCGATCCGGAACGAGATCATGATCGACAGCACCACGGCGACCAGGCCGATGGCACCGGCGATGCCGCCGCGCCACAGCAGTCCCATCGAGGCGGACCGCGCGCGCTCGTCCAGCCCGGCGGAGATCCGGCTGTTGATCGAGGCGAGGTCGCCGAGCGCCCGGTCGGCGGTCACCCGCCAGGAGTCGCTGTTAAGCGCCTGGACCACCCGCTCGGGGCCGCCGGCGCCGACGAAGTCCGCCTCGGCGCGGGCCAGCGCGCCCCAGGCCTCGCCGCCGCGCAGCGCGACGTAGTCGGACTGGTCGGCGGGGTCGAGTTCGGCGACGTAGACGGTGAACAGCGCCTGCTGGTTGTGCAGGGCGTCCAGCGCGACCTGGTACTGCTCGGCGGTGGGCTTGGCGACGCCGGTGCGCAGGCCCTCCATCGCCGCGTCCTCCTGCGACAGGTACTCGCGGGCGCGCACCAGCTCGATCAGGATGGTGCCCTGACGCGGGAGTTGGCCGCTCTGCCGGGCGACGTAGGCGGACCGGAAGCCGAACACCGGCTTGACCAGGTCGCTGTACTGGCCCAGCGCGAACTCCCAGTTCAGCGCGGAGCGGCCGACCTGGGCGCGGAGCGGTCCGAGCTGGTCGGCGGCGGCGACGATCTGCACGAAGCGGCCGCGCTGCGGGGCGGAGAGCTTGCCCGCGGAGGTGTCCTTCTTCTGCCGCAGCACGTCCAGGCTGCGGTCGGTGGCGGCCTTGGCCCGCTCGTAGCCGTCCCTGGCGGCCGGCGAGCGCGGGTCGGCCAGGCGCTGGACGGCGGCGCGGCGCTCGTTCTGCAGGTCCCCGGTGTACTGGTCGACCGGGCCCGCGAACTCCTTGTACGTACGGCTGATCCCGAGCTGGTTCCAGACGTCCCCGGTGGTGGCGATCGTCGCGTAGGCCCACAGCGCGGCGAGCGCGACGATGGGCACCAGGAGCAGCGCGATGATCTTCGCGCGGATCGAGCTGCTGCGCAGACGCATGGAGTCCTCGGTCGGGAAGTGCCAGGCGCGGACGGGGAGCGATGGGAACGGTAGGAACGGCGGGAGCGGTGGAGGGATGGTGTCGAGGCGCCGGTTCAGGGCCGGATCGGGGCCGAGGCGGAGCCGGGTCGGTGCTGGTACGGGGCTGGTACGGGGGGTGGCGCGGGACGGCATGGAGGGTGCCGAGGGCAAGGTCGGAGGAGGGGTTTCCGGCCACAGGTCTGCGAGACTCTACTACGCCCTCACCACTCGTTCGAGGGGCGAACCAGTCCACCGACCGGTCTCGTCCCGCACACGTCAGAAACCGGCCTCCCCCTCCCCCGCTTCGCGTCCGAAATGTCCGCCCGTGCCCGGAAATGCGGGATTGACACGAGGCCCCCGCACCCTCGGCGGTTCCTCCTCCGCACCTCCCCGGGGACGACACCACCGGAGGAGGCCGGTGCCGATCTCGTCGTGTCACCGCCACAACCCTGGGCAGTGACAGGGTGATCCGATAGTTTCGGCCCACCCCGTACTACCGGCACCGAACTGGGGAGGACTGTGCGCGAGTTCACCACCCCCGCCCCGGCCGTGCCCGAGGCCTCCGGAGGACTCGCCGACTCCCTCTACGACACCGCCGGGCGCACCCCCGACCTGGTCCAGCTGTCCCGGCGGACCGAGGACGGGCAGTGGCAGGACGTCACCGCCCGGGAGTTCCGGGACCAGGTGCTCGCCCTGGCCAAGGGTCTGCTCACCCACGGCGTGCGCTACGGCGACCGGGTCGCCCTGATGTCCCGCACCCGCTACGAGTGGACGCTGTTCGACTACGCACTCTGGTCGATCGGCGCGATCACCGTGCCGGTCTACCCCACCGCCTCCCCCGAACAGGTGCGCTGGATCCTCGCCGAGACCCAGGCGGTGGCCTGCCTGGTCGAGGACGAGGACGCCGCGATGACCGTCGGCGCGGTCTGCGACGCGCTGCCCGACCTCACCGGCATCTGGCAGCTGGACCGCGACTGCGTCGCCGCGATCACCGAGGACGGCCTCGGCGTGCCCGACTCCCTGGTGCACCGCCAGCGCCTCGGCGTCGCCGCCGGGAACATCGCCACCGTCGTCTACACCTCGGGCACCACCGGCCGCCCCAAGGGCTGCCTGATCACCCACGCCAACCTGGCCGCCGAGGCGGACGCCCTGCTCGCCGGCTGGGGGGACGTCCTGCGCGACACCGGCGGCGGCCGCCCCGCCACCCTGCTGTTCCTGCCGCTCGCGCACGTCTACGGGCGGGCCGTGCAGATCGCGGCGATCCGCGGCGGCTTCCGGATCGGGCACATCCCCGAGGTCTCCACCGACGCGCTGCTGCCCGCGCTGGAGACCTTCCGCCCGACCTTCCTGCACGCCGTCCCGTACGTCTTCGAGAAGATCTTCCAGCAGGCCCGGCGGGCCGCCGAGGACGCCGGGCGCGGCGAACTCTTCGAGCAGGCCCGGCAGGTGGCCGTCGACTGGGCCGCCGCCCGGGAGCAGAAGGCCTTCGGCCGCGGCCCCGGACCGGGCGCGGCCCTGCGGCTGCGCCACCTCGCGTACGAGCGGACCGTCTACCCGAGGCTGCGGGCGGTGCTCGGCGGCCGGGTGCGCAGCGTGATGTGCGGAGGCTCCACGCTCCGGCGCGAGCTGGGCCTGTTCTTCACCGGCGCCGGCCTCCAGCTGTACGAGGGCTACGGGCTGACCGAGACCACCGCCGCGATCACCGCCAACCCGGCCGGCCGGCAGAAGCTCGGCACGGTCGGACAGCCGGTGCCGGGCGCCTCGGTGGCGATCGCCGACGACGGCGAGGTGTGGGTGCGCGGCGGCTCGGTCTTCGGCGGCTACCTCAACCATCCGCGGTGCACCGCCGAGTCCCTGGTCGACGGGTGGTTCGCGACCGGCGACCTGGGCCGGCTGGACGAGGACGGCTACCTCAGCATCACCGGCCGCAAGAAGGACCTGATCGTCACCAGCAGCGGCAAGAACCTGGCCCCGGCGGCCCTGGAGGAACGGGTCGAGGCGCACGCGCTGGTCTCCCAGTGCCTGGTGGTGGGCGACGACCGCCCGTACGTGGCCGCACTGATCACGCTCGACCCGGCCGCCCTGGCGCACTGGCTGAAGACCCACGGGCGGGAGCAGGCGGACCCGTGGACGGTGCTCGCGGACGAGGAGCTGCACGTGGAGGTCCAGCGTGCGGTGGCGGCCGCGAACACGGCCGTCTCGCGGGCCGAGTCGATCCGCGCGTTCCGGCTGCTGCCACGGGAGTTCAGCCAGGAGCAGGGGCTGCTGACGCCCTCGCTCAAGCTGCGGCGGGCGGCGATCGCCGAGCACTACGCGACGGACATCGAGGAGTTGTACCTGCCCTGAACCGGGGCTGTCCGTCTGGTCCTTGACGTACCGTCTTGTCCCTTGTGCCACAGGCAGGATGACCGCGCAGCGGCGAACTGGTTCATCCGCCGTTCCCTTGACGGCCTTATTGGTCTAGTCCATTGTTGCGACGATCCAGAGTTCCACGGTCCGATTCCGCTCACGCCCTCCCCACGGGCGTACCCCCACCTGCTGGAGTCCTCACGTGTCGATGTCCACACGCCTGTCCGCGCGCCCGTCCACACGCCTGTCCACGCGCCTGTCCGCGCTGGCCGCCTCGGTCGCCCTGCTCACCGGCCTCGCCGCACCGGCGGCCTCGGCCGACGCCGCCCCGGCCGGCGGTCCGAGCGCCCAGGCCGCCCCGACCGTCAACCTCGCCACCAACCCCGGCTTCGAACTGCCCTCCCCCGACCTCGCCGACTGGGGCAGCGTCCCCGGCTGGAGCTGCACCGGCGGACCGGCCGAAGCGGCCGTCACCGCCAACGCCCCGCACACCGGCGCCTCCGCGCTGACCGTCACCCCCGCGAACGCCGACTCCACCGGGGAGTGCGCGCAGACCGTCGCGGTCCAGCCCAACACCACCTACACGGCCTCCGCCTGGGTGCGCGGCAACTTCGTCTACCTGGGCGCCACCGGCACCGGCAAGGACGTCGCACCCGCCTGGACGGAGACCACCGGCGGCGGCTGGCAGCGGCTGAGCACCCGGTTCACCACCGGCCCGAACGCGCGCAGCATCCGGCTGTACGTCCACGGCTGGTACCAGCAGGGCCCGTTCTCCGTGGACGACGTCCGGGTGGACGGCCCCGCACCCGCCCCGGCCGTCGCCACCGGCTCCGTCCCCACCAACGACAAGGTCGTCTTCTTCACCGTGGACGACGGCTGGCAGCGCACCCCCGAGGCGGAACGGTTCATCGCCGACCACCGGCTGCCGATCACCGCCTTCCCGCTGCCGATGCCGGCCGCCACCGACCCGGACTTCTTCCGGCGGGTCACCGCCGTACCCGGCTCCTCGGTCCAGGACCACAGCGTCTCCCACACCGACCTCAGCACGCTCCCGCTGGAACGGCAGCAGGTCGAGATCTGCGACGCCCGTGACTCCATGACCCGCATCTTCGGCACCACGCCGACGTTCTTCCGCCCGCCGTACTTCACCTGGAACGCCGACACCCTGCAGGCCGCCGCCAACTGCGGCATCCGCACCGTGCTCACCGCCGACGCGGACTTCAGCTGGGGCGCCGCCAACATCTGGCACCCGGGCCTGCTGCAGCCGGGCGACGTCGTCCTGATGCACTGGACCGACACCCTCGCCTCCGACCTCCAGCGCGCCCTCGCCGCCGCCGACGCCGCCGGGCTCAAGCCGGCCGGCCTGGTCGACTACCTCCGCTGACGGGCACCGTCCGGGCCTGACGGACGCGCCGCCGCCTCCGAGGGGGGCGGCGGCGCGTCGCCGTTCGCTCGGGTGCTCCCGCGCTCCGGCGCTCAGCCGCCGAAGACGTCTCCCGTCCATCCGATCAGGCGCGCTTCGAAGTCGGCCGCGGAGGTGATGTCCTGGGCCGGGATCGCACCGCCCGCCTCGTGCTCCCCCGCCGTGACCAGCTTCTCCTCCCAGCCGGCGGCCAGGTAGGACACGTCCGCCCAGCCCCCGCGGAAGAGCACCACCTCCAGTTCCCCACCGGTCAGCGGGTCGGCCAGCCGCAGGCCGACCGAGTCCGGATCGACGACCCGGGAACGGTCCGTCTCCAGCGGCTGCGGCCACGGGGCGAGCCGATCACGCCAGGTGAGCGGGCCCACCGTCAGCCGGGCCGCACGCCATCCCGGGGCCCGGGCGGCGATCCGCGCGGCGGCGTCGTCGAGGTCCACCACACGTTCCACGGCGGCTTCCGGTTCCTCTCCGGCGGCGATCGTTCTCGTTGACAGCGTGTCCGCGGCCTGGCTCTAATGGGGGCGTGCAGCGCGGCGTCGGCCACAGAGTAGTGGGCCGGCCGACAGCCGAGCGAGCACCTTTCCGAAGGGACGATGCGCGATGAGCACCCTCTCCGCTTCCCTGATCTGACGCCGGGCGGTCACCGCGCTGCCCGCGTGCGCGAACCGTGCCCCGTGACGGACGCCGCCGGACGCGCGACCAGCCGTATCACCGGCTCCGGCACTCGGCACTCGGCACTCGGCACAGCAGGTGACCGCGACTTCCCCTTTCCTCTCTGGAGATCCACCACACACGCATGCCCATGTCCTTCAACCAGAACGTCATCGAGGAGTTCCGCGCTAACGGCGGGCGGGTCGGCGGCCCGTTCGAGGGCGGCGACCTGCTGTTGCTGACCACCACCGGGGCACGCTCCGGGCGGCCGCACACCGTGTCGCTCGGGTACGTCCGGGCGGAGGGGCTGCTCCTGGTCGTCGCCTCGGCCGCCGGGGCGCCGGAACACCCCCAGTGGTACCGCAACCTCCTCGCCCACCCGGTGGTCCGGGTCGAGATCGGCGCCGAGGCCTTCGACAGCGCAGGATCCGGCGTCGAGGCCTTCGACACCGTCGCCGTGCCCGCCGAAGGCGACCGCCGGGAACGGCTGTTCGCCGCCGTCGTCCGGCAGGCTCCGGGCTACGGCGACTACCAGGCGCACACCGACCGGGAGTTGCCGGTCGTCGCCCTGGAACGACCCGAGCCGCCCTCCGTCAGCCCCGCCCCGGTGGTGCGCAGCCTCGCCGACAAGCTGCTGGAGGCGCACACCTGGCTGCGCGCACAGCTGCGCCACGTACGGGAGGAAGCGCACGCCCACCTCCCGGGCCGACCGGCCCCGCTCGGGCTGCAGCTGCGCCAGCACTGCCTGGCCTTCTGCGACGGGCTGACGCACCACCACACCGGCGAGGACACCGCCGTGTTCCCCGCCCTCGCGCGCAGCCACCCGGAGCTGGCCGACGTCCTGGCGCGGCTCGACGAGCAGCACCGGGCCATCGGGCGGATCAAGGAGGAGTTGGTGGCCCTGCTGGCCGGGATCGCGGTCACCGAACCGGAGCGGCTCCGTACGGAGCTGGACCGGATGTCCGCCGAACTGGAGGCGCACCTCGACTTCGAGGAGGCGGAACTCCTGCCGGTCCTCGCCGGCATCCCCTTCCCGCCGACCGGACCGGCCCCGGGCAGGCCCGCGCCGAACGGATCCGCGCCGAACGGATCGGCACCGAACGGCCGCTGAAACGGCGGTGCCGCCGTCCCCTCCCGAAACGTGGGAGGGGACGGCGGCACCGGCATGCCCCAGGACGGGACGGTGCCCGTCGGAGCCCGTCCGTGACGACGGTCCGCCAAAACGGTTCGCTACTGCGGTCCGCCACGACGACCGCTGCGGGCCGATCCGGCTCCTACGGCCCTGAAGGCCCTTACGGCCTACCGTCCTCAGGAGGCCGAGAACACCGGCAGGTAGCCGCCGGACTGGCCGGCCGCCTTCGGGTGGTAGCTCTCGTCGACCGGCAGGGTGGCGCTGTTCAGCCAGGTGGTCAGCGAGCCGCAGATCTCGTGCTCGGCGAAGACGTTGCGGACATCGCCGAAGGCGAAGCCGGCGTTGGCGGCCCGCTTGGCGAGGACGCCGTCCAGGGTGTCGGCGGCACTGTTGATGGCGGCGCGAGCCGTGTCACCGATACCGAAGATGCAGCTGCCGCCGATCTTGTAGATGTGCGGGTAGCCCATCACCACGACGTGGGCGTTGGGGGACTTCGACTTGATCGCCGAGTACACCTTGTCCAGCTGGCCGGGCAGGGTGGTGGTGGCGTAGTTCTTGGCGGTGTTGACGGCGTTGACGCAGTCGGACTCCGAACCGAGGACACAGGTCTGCATGGTGTCGGCGAAACCGGCGTCGTTGCCGCCGACCGAGATGCTGACCAGCGTGGTGCTGGCGTCCAGGGCGGAGATCTGGCTGTTGAGGATGTCACCGGTCTTGGCGCCCGAACAGGCCACGAACTTGAAGGAGGACGGCGCGTGCGCGTTCTTCCAGAGGTACGCGTACGCGTTGGTGCTGCGCTTGCAGCTGCCGCTGTCGCTCAGGTAGCTGCCGGCACCGACGCCGGAGGAGTACGAGTCCCCGAGGGCCACGTAGTTGACACCGGCGGCGTTCGCGGACGACGCGGCGAAGAGCGTCGTCATGGTGAGGCCTGCCGCTACGGCGGCGATGGACAGGGCACGGGCAGGGCGGATCATCGCATCTCCAGTGGGGTGGCGTGGCGAGGGTCACAGAAGTGATACCAGGCGGTAGCCAAACCCGGAAGCGGTCATGCCAAGGATATTGACGGGCCGTCCGACAGCCCGGAGATGAATTGCCGCCGACAATCCGGGATTTCGCCCAGGTCAGCGGGGGTACGCGGTGACGCGCGTAGCGCAGCGCGCGTAGACCGGCAACTTGCGGAAGTTCTGTGCACGGTAAGCGGGGGGCTGCCGCCCGGTTACCGCCGAGTCAGATTCGAAGCGGGTGCCGAGGGACGCAGGGGGGGCTGACGGAACACCTCAAGGCACGTCAGAAGGTGGGCGGAACAGGGCATCGGCGGAAGCGGTGAAATTCACCGGTGAGCCTGATCGGACCCGTGCGGCTGATTGGACGCATGCGGCTGACGGTTGACGTCCGCCACGGCCGCGCCTGCCGTACGTGCCGCGCGATGTGGCAGCGCGTCAAGGCAGCGCGTCAAGGCAGCACGGCGGGACACCACGCCAGGGCAGCGCATCAAAGCGCCCCGCCAGGAGGTCGCGCAGGAGTACGGCGACGCGCGTGGTCAGCCGTGCACGCCGGGGCGGCCACCACCGAGGTGCACGGCACCCGGGTAGACGGCGCCCGGGGAGACCGTGCAGCCCTCGACCGGCAGCTCCTCGATCGCCTCGTTCGCGGCCGCGGGCACGCCGAGCCAGCGCGCGGCGGTGGCGACCGCCGCCCGAGCCTGGCGCAGCCCGGGCGCGCCCCAGCCGAGCAGCTCGACGGCGAGGCCCGGCGCGACCAGCAGCCGCCGGTAGTGCCGCCCCGAGGCCGGGTCGGCCACGCTCGGGCCGACCGCCCGCAGCGCCGCCGCCATCCGGACCCGCGCACACTCGTGCCCGCCGTTCGCCGAACCGACCCGGTCGTAGAGGTAGCCGAGGTAGTACGGCCGGCCGATCACGGCCTGCGCCTCCTCGGCGGCCTCCCGGGCCAGGGCGGCCGCCGGATCACCGCCGTCCTCCGGCTCCAGCGACCCGCCGGGCAGCGAGCAGATCCCGTCCCGGGGGTTCACCAGCGTCAGCACCCGCCCGTCCGGTGCGAACAGCCACCCCCAGGACTGCTTGACCGGCAGCCCCTCCGGCACCTGCTCACCCGGCCGCCACGGCCAGCCCGCGGTGGGACGCCGCCGCACCTTCCCGAGCAGTTCGGCGATCTCCGCGCTGTACTCGATCGGGCTCATGCTCTCGCCCCGCGGCGCTCGGCGGGGGTGCTCGCCCCTGCGCACCCCCTGGCACCGAGCTCGCTCCGCTCGCTCATCCGTCCCCCTCTCGCTGTCGGGCTTCGCCGGACCGGCGGTGCGCGGGGAGGACCTGCAGGGCGCGGTACGGAGCGGCCGGAGCGGCGGCGTGGGGCACCGCACGCTCCTGCTGTTGATCTTCTCCGAATCTTCCCCGAACAGGCGGTCGATGAACAGTCCCCAGCGCCGCATGGTGGACACGGAGGCAGCGAACGCGGTGGACGCGGAGGCGACGAGCCCCCCGATCACCCCAGCGGCCCACCCCCTTCCCCGGCGCCCCGGAAGCCGGGCAGCGGGAACCCGGGCCGAGGGTCCACCCCGGGCGGGAACGGCATCCCACGCGCGGCGTCGTCGGCCAGCTCGTCGAACACCTCGTGCGCCGTCATCGGCCGCAGCCGCCCGCCGGTCAACGCCCAGCCGAGCACCGGCGGCCGGAGCCCGGCGTCGTCGGCCGGGGAGGCCGGGCCCCTGGCCGGGGCGGACCGGCCGTCGGCCTGACCGGCGGCCCGGACACCCGCCGACGGATCGCCGTGCAGCAGCAACGCCCCCTCCCCGCCCAGGGCGACGCCCGCCGCGAGCGTGACGCAGAACGCCTCGGCGTCCCGCCCGGCCGGGTACAGCCGCCCCTCCTCCACGCAGACGTCCACCGCCGAGGTGAGCTCCTCGCCGTCCTCCGGGCCGTGGCAGCGCAGCGTCAGCAGGTGGCACCCCTCCCCCGCGCCCTCGGCGAGCGCCAGGTAGACGGACGTCACGTACCGCATCACGGCCGCCATCCGGAACTGCCCGTCCGGGTCCTCGCCGACGGCGTCCAGCAGGGCCGCGCAGGCCACGGACATCCGCACCCGCGCCCGGTGGTCGTCCAGCAGCACCGGGAGCAGCTCGGCCAGCCGCTCCCCCGCGTAGACGAACGGCTCCCCCGCCAGCTCGGGATCGCCCGCGTAGGCGACCCGGGCGGCGGGCATCCGAGGATCGAGGCCGAGCGCCTCGCAGTAGTCCTCGAAGTCGCCCGCCTCCAGGACCCGCAGGTGCACCTCCAGCCCCTGCCGGTGCAGGGCCGTGAGCTGCTCCTCCGCCCGCCGCAGGTAGGCCTGGTGCCCGAGCCCGCCGAACAGCCCGTACCGCGCCAGCCCGGCGAAGTCCCCGGCGTCGACGGCCAGGGCCACCGCCACCGGCTGGGGCGGCGGCGCGCCCCGGACCCGCCCGCCGAGCCCGACCGCCCGCGCTCCGTCCCCTCCCGCACGGGCCCCCGGCGGCCGGCCGGCCCCGGGCGGTGCCGTGCCGCCGGGCCCGGCGGCCGACACCCCGCCGACACCGCCGCCCGGCCTCCGCCCGGCCATCACCAGCACCCGCCGCCGCCCCCGCGACGGACGCCCCGCCGCAGCGCCCAGCGCCTCGCACACCGACTCCCGCACGACAGTCATGACTCCTCCTTCTCGCTCGCCCGACTCCGGACCTCGTCGGCCGCCCCGACCGGGGGTGGCCGACGCCGAGGAACATACACAGAGCCACTGACAATTCACCCCAGGTAATCGAACAAGCTCAGCGCCACCCTCACCGGCACCGCACGGCACCCGCGGCCCGCCGTCCCCCCAGAACTCCCGGGAGTTCCGGGACGTGTGGTTTCCACCGGGCCGGGCGGGATTGTCAGTGCTGCGCGTTAGGGTCGGGGACCATGCGACTGCTGCATACCTCCGACTGGCATCTCGGGCGCTCGTTCCACCGGGAGAGCCTGCACGACGCCCAGCGCGCCTTCCTGGACCACCTGGTGGAAGTGGTCCGGTCCGAGGGCGTGGACGCCGTGCTGGTCGCGGGGGACGTGTACGACCGGGCGCTGCCCGGGCTGGAAGCGGTCGCGCTGTTCGACGACGTGCTGCACCGGCTGGCGGACCTCGGGGTTCCGACGGTCTTCATCAGCGGCAACCACGACTCGGCCCGCCGCCTCGGCGTCGGGGCGGGGCTGATCGGGCGGGCCGGCATCCACCTGCGGACCGACCCGGGCGAGTGCGCCGAGCCCGTCCTGCTGGCGGACGAGCACGGCCCGGTGGCGGTGTACGGGCTCCCCTACCTGGAGCCGACGCTGGTGCGCGAGCGGTTCGGGCTGGCGAAGGGCGGGCACGCGGCGGTGCTCGGCGCCGCGATGGACCAGGTCCGGGCGGATCTCGCGGCGCGCCCGTCCGGCACCCGGGCGGTGGTGCTGGCGCACGCCTTCGTCACCGGCGGCGCGCCGAGCGACAGCGAACGGGACATCGCGGTCGGCGGCGTCGCCTCCGTACCCGCGTCGGTCTTCGACGGGGTGCACTACGCGGCGCTCGGCCACCTGCACGGCTGCCAGACGCTCGCCCCGCACCTGCGCTACAGCGGCTCCCCGCTCGCCTACTCCTTCTCCGAGGTGAAGCAGCGCAAGACCATGTGGCTGGTCGACCTGGCCGCCGACGGCTCGGTGACGGCCGAACGCGTCCCCTGCCCCGAGCCGCGCCGGCTGGCGACGCTGCGCGGCACCCTCGACGCGCTGCTCACCGAGGAGGGGTACGCCGAGCACGAGCAGTCCTGGGTGCAGGCCACGCTCACCGACGCGGCCCGGCCGAGCGAGCCGATGGAGCGGTTGCGCAGCCGCTTCCCGCACACCCTCCAGCTGCTGTTCGACCCCGAGCGGAGCGAGGCCGAGCCCTCGCAGTCGTACGCGGCGCGGGTCAGCGGCCGCGGGGACCTGGAGATCGCGGAGGGCTTCCTGCGGCACGTCCGCCCCGGTGCCGAGCCGGAGCCGGACGAGCTCGGCTGGCTGCGCGAGGGCTTCGAGCACGTCCGGGAGACCACCGACCGGAAGGCGGACCTGCCCCGATGAGGCTGCACAAGCTCACCGTCACCGCCTTCGGCCCGTTCGCGGGCAGCGAGACGGTGGACTTCGACGCGCTCGCCGCCGGCGGGCTGTTCCTGCTGCGCGGCGCCACGGGCGCGGGCAAGACCAGCGTGCTGGACGCGGTCTGCTTCGCCCTGTACGGCGAGACGCCGGGCGCGCGCCGGGCCAACCGGCTGCGCAGCGACCACGCCGACCCGAAGCGGCTGACCTCGGTGGAGCTGGAGCTGACCCTCGGCGGGCGGCGGCTCCAGGTCACCCGGCTGCCGGAGCAGCGCCGGCCGAAGAAGGTCGGCACCGGCACCACCGTGGAGCGGGCGCAGACCCTGCTGCGCGAGTGGGTCGCCGACACGGGCGACGGCACGCCCGGCTGGCGGGGGCTCAGCAAGTCGCACCAGGAGGCCGGGGAGGAGATCCACCGGCTGGTCGGCATGAACCGGGAGCAGTTCTGCCAGGTGGTGCTGCTGCCGCAGGGCGACTTCGCCCGCTTCCTCAAGGCCGACTCGGAGGAGCGCGGCAAGCTGCTGCGGCGGCTGTTCGACACCGAGCGGTTCCAGTACGTGGAGGCCTGGCTGGCCGAGCAGCGGCGCGGCCAGGAGGCCGCCGTCCAGGCCGGCCGGCGGCGGCTGCGGGACCTCGCCAGCAAGGCCGAGCAGGCGGCCGGCCCGGACGCCGAGCCCGCCGCGGGCTGGGTGCCGGCCGAGGACGACGCCGCCGGCCTGGCCGCCGGGGTGCTGGGCTGGGCGGCGGTCCTGCGCAGCGGCGCGGCCGAGCAGCTCGCCGTCGCCGAGGCCGCGCTCGCGGGCGCCGGGGCGGCCCAGCGCGCCGCCCAGGAGTGGCGCGAGGCCGCCGAGGAGCTGGCCGGCCGCCAGCGCCGGCACCGGGAGGCAGTGGGCCTGGCCGAGCGGCTGGCCGGCTTCGAGCCCGCCGCGGCCGCGGACCGGCAGCGGCTGGCCGCCGCGCAGGAGGCCGTCGGGGTGGAGTCGGCGCTGCGGCTGCGGGAGAGCGCGGCCGAGGCGCTCGGTCGCGCCCGGCTGGCGGAGCGCCGGCACCGCGAGGCGCTGGCCGGCTCCGGTGGCGAGGGCCGGGAGCTCGCCGGGGCGGACACCGCCGGGCTGGCCGAGGGCGAGCTGCGGCTGCGGGCCGAGGTGGTCCGGCTGGAGGCGGCCAGGACGGAGGAGCGGCGTTGCGCCGAACTCGCCCGCGAGCAGCGCTCCCTGACGGAGGACCGGCGAGCCGCCGAGGAGCTGGCCGAGGAGGCCGAGGACTGGCTCGCCGAGTTCGAGGACGGGCTGGCCCGCCTGGAGCAGCAGCACA
This sequence comes from Kitasatospora sp. NPDC056800, assembly GCF_042789775.1. NCBI lineage: Bacteria > Bacillati > Actinomycetota > Actinomycetes > Kitasatosporales > Streptomycetaceae > Kitasatospora > Kitasatospora sp. NPDC056800. The sequence continues at coordinate 72,208 of NZ_JBHUAL010000017.1, forward strand.
CCGAGGCCCGGTCGGCGACCTCGCGGGTCGAGCAACTGGACGGGCAGCGCGCCGAGTTGACCGTCCGCCTGGGCGCGGCCCGGGAGCGCGACGGCCTGCGCGCCGAGATCGCCGCGGCGGAGCCCCGGGTCGTCGCTCTGCGCACCGCCGCGCTGGACGCCCGCGAGCACAGCCTGGACCTGCGGGACCGCCGGCTCAGCGGCATGGCCGCCGAGCTGGCCGAGCAGCTGCGGGCGGGCCAGGCCTGCCGGGTCTGCGGCTCACCCGAGCACCCGGCGCCCGCCGAGGCCGCGCCCGGCAGCCAGGTCGGCGCCGAGGACGAGGAGCGGGCGCGCCGGGCACAGGCCGCCGCCGAGCGGGTCTGGACGGAGGCCGACCAGGCGCTCACCGCACTGCGGGTGCGCGAGGCCACCGCGTCCGGCGCGGCCGGGCCGGACGGTACGGAGGCGCTCGCGCAGGCCCTCGCCGGGCTGGAGCGCGAGCACCGCGAGGCGCGGCACGCGGCGGAGGCGCTCGGCCGGGTCGAGCAGGAGATCGCCCGGCTGTCGCAGGACCGTGCCCGCCGGGTCGACGAGCTGCACGAGGCCAAGGAGCGCGCGGCCGTCCTCTCCGACCGGCTGCTGGCGCTCGACACCGAGCAGCGGGCGCTGACCGCCCGGGTTGCGGCCGCCCGGGGCGAGGCGGCCTCGGTCGCCGACCGGGCCACGGCCCTCACCCGGCTCACCGAGGCGGTCGCCGCGGCTGCGGTCGCCGCCCGGGCGTACGCGGAGGCAGCGGCCCGGCTCGGCGAGGCCGAGGAGGAGCTGGGCAAGGCCGCCGCCGCGGCGGGCTTCCCGGACGC